>CAYHAH010000066.1:0-4889 GCA_964354575.1 uncultured bacterium | reverse complement strand
TCGATCTTTTCAGCCGGAACATCAAGATCTGGAAGCGAAAAAGCCCGTCTCCCTGATCTGCCCAGCTCTTTTAGGTTTTGGGGTTGATCGTTGGTCATTGAACTTAAACTATGGCTCTCTGAGTGTCCGGATCAAAGAAATGCACTTTTCTCAGGTCGATAACGACTTTTATGCTTTGACCTGAATTGACGGCAATGTATGAACCCACCTTGGCTATGATAGGGGTCTTGCCCGCCTTCAGATACAGGTATATCTCATCTCCCATCAATTCCCTGAATTCCACTTTCGCAGTGAGGACATCCCTTTCATTCTCCTGCAGCCATTTTGCCTGAGCTTCATCGTACACGTCCGAAGGCCGGATCCCCATTATTATATTTTTGCCTTCATACTTCCCAATTAATTCTTTGACAAACGCGTAAGTCTTTATCTCGAAGCTTTCGGTCGCGATCTTTAAGGCATTATCTTTTTTGATCACTTTGCCTTTGATGAAATTCATGGGAGGGCTTCCGATAAATCCCGCAACGAACCTGTTAAGCGGCTTTTCGTAAACTGTGAGCGGGCTGTCCACCTGCTGGACTTCCCCGTTAAGCACCACCGCGATGCGCTCTCCAAGCGTCATTGCTTCCACCTGGTCGTGGGTGACATAGACCACCGTGGTTTGAAGCCTGTCATGGATATTTTTCAGCTCTGCCCTCATCTGGATCCGCAGTTTGGCGTCAAGGTTTGAAAGAGGTTCGTCCATCAAAAATACCGCCGGCTGCCTCACTATGGCCCTTCCAACGGCGACCCTCTGGCGCTGCCCGCCGGACAGCTGCTTTGGAAGTCTCTTTAACAGCTCTTTTATCCCGAGTATCTCGGCTGCCGACTCAACGCGCTCGTCTATTTCCTTCTTTTTTGTCCCGCGAATTTTCAGGCCGAAAGCCATGTTGTCATAAACGTTCATGTGCGGGTAAAGGGCGTAGTTCTGAAAGACCATGGCGATATTCCTGTCTTTCGGGGGGACATCGTTGATAAGCCGGTCCCCTATGTAGATCTTTCCTTCCGTTACTTCTTCAAGTCCTGCTATTGTCCTGAGCAGGGTTGTTTTTCCGCACCCGGAGGGGCCGACCAGAACAAGGAATTCCTTATCTTTGATCTCCAGGTTTACGTTTTTAACCGCGGTGACGTCATCGAATTTCTTCGTGACGTTCTGGATTAGAACTCTTGCCAAACGAAATTCCTCTCTAAACTTGGCCTAGAACATTTGCCAGCTCTATTGCAGACATCGCCGCCGCAAAACCCTTGTTGCCCGGCTTTGCCCCCGATCTCTCAAGAGCCTGCTCCAGGTTGTCAGTCGTCAGTATCCCGAATATGACCGGGACACCCGAATCAAGCGTAACTTTTGCGATGCCTTTTGCCGCCTCGGATGCTATGTAATCGAAATGAGGCGTCCCTCCCCTTATCACGGCGCCCAGGCAGATCACCGCGCTGTATTTTTTTGCGGCCATTTTTTTTGCGATGACCGGGATCTCAAAAGCCCCCGGCGCCCAGACGACGTCTATCGATTCTTCCGCCGCTCCGTGCCTTTTCAGGCAGTCCATGGCCCCGTCAAGAAGTCCTTTCGACACCAGCTCGTTGAACCTGCTCACTATGATCCCGAATTTCAGCGCTGTCGCGTCTAACTTGCCCTCAATTGTTTTTCCCATGATTCATTCCTCCTTTTTTTGAATGATAACATATGGCCCAGCTTGGCCGACTTGGTCCTGAGATACTTAATATTATGCTTATTTGGAATAATTTCAAGCGGAATTCTTTGCGTCACCGTGAGCCCGTAGCCCTCCAGCCCGACGATCTTCCTGGGGTTGTTCGTTATCAGCCTGATCGATGAAAGTCCGATGTCCGCCAGGATCTGCGCGCCGATCCCGTAATCCCTGAGGTCGGCCTTGTAACCCAGTTCCTCATTCGCCTCAACGGTGTCTTTTCCCTTATCCTGTAATTCATACGCTTTCAATTTTCCCAATAGCCCTATGCCCCTGCCCTCCTGCCTCATGTAAAGAAGAACTCCCCTGTCCACCTTTCCTATCATCTCTATCGATCTGAGGAGCTGTTCGCCGCAGTCGCATCTCATTGAGCCGAAAACATCTCCCGTCAGGCATTCCGAATGCACCCTCACGAGGACATTTTTCTTTTTATTTACGCTGCCCTTGACCAGTGCCAGGTGATAGTAGCCTTCCAGTGTGTCCTTGTATCCGTGAAGAACAAAATCCCCGAATTTCGTCGGCAGCTTTGTTGCCGCGATCTTTACGATCAGCTTCTCTTTTTTCATCCTGTATTTTATCAGGTCGGCTATCGTTATTATCTTGAGCTTGTGCTTCTTTGAGAATTTTATAAGGTCGGGCGTCCTGGCCATGCGTCCGTTTGACTTTATGATCTCGCATATGACCCCGGCGGGAAAAAGTCCCGCGATCCGGGCCAGGTCAACCGCGGCTTCCGTATGGCCGGCGCGCCTCAAAACTCCTCCGGAAAGCGCCTTTAAGGGGAATACATGCCCCGGCCTCACAAGGTCGGACGGCTTGGATGAATGGCCGATCAAAACCTCGATCGTTTTCGCCCTGTCGGAAGGAGAAATGCCCGTCGTTACCCCGGACGTCCTTGCGGCGTCCACGGAAACTGTGAAAGCGGTCTTCATAATTTCGGTGTTTTCCGAAACCATGGGCTTGAGATCAAGTCTTTCAAGCTGGGCTTCCGTCATCGGCACGCATACTAGCCCCTTTGCGTGAGTTATCATGAAGTTGACGGCGTTCGAGGTTACTTTTTCCGCGGCCATGACAATGTCCCCTTCGTTCTCACGGTCCTTGTCGTCAAGAACGACGACCATTCTCCCGTTCGCTATGTCTTTTTTTGCTTCTTCAATGGTATTGAACATCAGTTCAGGAACCCCGCTTTTTTAAGGAACTCCCCGTCGATCTTTGCGTCCTTCAGCGCGACCAATGAATTGAAATCTTTCGCCCTCACAAGGCTTTCCGTGTACTTGGCCAGCACGTCAAATTCCAGGTTGACGAGGTCTCCTATTTTCTTGTGGAAAAGGTTCGTGAGGAGCGCCGTGTGAGGCACTATGGCGACCTTAAAGGACCTTTCGGACAAGGAAGCGACCGTTAAGCTGACGCCGTCCACGGCAACGGAACCTTTTCCGGTCAAATATTTCAGGAATTTTTCCGGAACGGTTATTTCCATCTCCCTTTCGGCGCCGCTAACCGCGATATTTGTTATCATTGACCTGCAGTCAACGTGCCCCTGGACTATGTGCCCGTTAAATCTTCCGGAAGCGCTCATCGCCCTTTCCAGGTTGACATATTCGCCGTATTTCAGATATGTAAGGGAAGTCGTCTTGAGTGTCTCCTTCACGATATCCGCCCTGAAAAATGTCCTGGACTTTTCCGCCACCGTCAGGCATGCCCCGTTAACGCAGACGCTGTCGGAGATGCTGATGTCGGCAAGGAACTTTGTGCTGATGGATATGGACGCCCTGTCCTTGAACCTGATAAGGGATTCCACTTTGCCCAGATCCTCGATAATTCCGGTGAACATAGAAGTGAAATTATACCACGGCGGAGCCCAATAATCCATTTATGAATTTGGCGGATTCCTCGTCGGAATACCGCTTTGCGAGCTCCAGCGCCTCGTTGATGACCACTGCCCTGGGAGTTTCTTTCTCGTACATAAGCTCGTAAAATGCGAGCATCAAGATGCTCTTGTTTATCAAATTGATCCTGTCGATCGACCAGTTCTTTGACGCTTCCGCGATCTTCCCGTCCAATTCGGGCTTGTTGCTCTGCGCTCCCCTCGCCAGCCGCCTGGCGAATACCTTGGCTTCTTCGGTAACATCCTCTTCAAATAAATTATCGAGAGCTTGATCGACATCGATCTCCGAGATCTCCGACTGGTAGATGGCCTGCATCGCGAGGCGTCTTGCTGTGGTCCTTTTACCCATGAATGTCGCTGAAATGCGTCGAGATGAAGTCCGTATAGACCTTGCCTTCCCTGAAATCCTTTACTTTCAGGACCTTGCGGTGAAAGGGTATCGTGGTCGGGATGGGGCCGATCGCGTATTCATCCAGACCCCTGTCAAGCCTGTTTATTGCCTCTTCCCTTGTCGGAGCCCAGGCTATCAGCTTGGCAATGAGTGAATCGTAATGCGGAAGCACCTTGTATCCCGGATAAGCGTGGCTGTCCACCCTTATTCCCGGGCCGCCCGGGGCAAGGTAAACCGATATTTCTCCCGGACAGGGCATGAAATCCCTCTCGTGATCTTCCGCGTTGATCCTTGCTTCAATGGCATGTCCCGATGACTTGATGTCTCCCTGCCTGTAGGTCATCCTCTCGCCTGTCGCGATGATCAGCTGTTCCTTGACTATATCAACGTTCGTGACAATTTCGGTGACGGGATGCTCCACCTGAATGCGGGTGTTCATCTCCATGAAATAAAAATGGTTGTACTTATCAAGCAGGAATTCAATGGTTCCCGCGCTTACATATTTGGCGGACCTCGCCACCCTGACGGCAGCGTCGCCCATCTTTCTCCTTAACTTGTCATCAAGGGCTGTGGACGGCGACTCTTCCAGGAGCTTCTGGTGGCGCCTCTGGATGGAGCAGTCGCGCTCGCCCAGGTGAATGACATTGCCTTTTTCATCGGCGAGTATCTGGAATTCAATGTGGCGCGGCTGAAGGACGTATTTTTCTATGTAGACGGCGGGATTGCCGAAAGCCGCCTCGGCTTCCGCCCTGGCAGTCTTGATGTGAGAGAGCAGGTCTTTTTCGCTCTCCGCCACTCTCATCCCTCTTCCTCCGCCGCCCGCCGAAGCTTTTATGATGACGGGGTATCCTATCTTGCTTGCCAGCCTTAACGCGTC
>CAYHAH010000065.1:0-3101 GCA_964354575.1 uncultured bacterium | reverse complement strand
TATAATGTCATCCGCCTCGAACCCGTCAACCTCAAATATCGGTATTCCCATCGCCTGGGACATCTTCCTTACAAGGGGCATCTGCTCGTAAAGGGTAGGGGGGGCTTTCTGCCTTGTCGCCTTGTAGAGCGCGTACTGCTTGTGGCGGAACGTGGGCGCAGCCGTGTCGAAAGCTATCGCGATAAAATCGGGCTTTTTGTCCAGGACCTTGAGGAGCATTGTCGTGAAGCCGTAAACTGCGTTCGTTACAATGCCGGATGCGGTCTTCATTGTGTCGGGTAGCGCGTAAAAAGCCCTGTAAGCGAGGCTGTTCCCATCAATAAGGACGGCTTTTTTAGGCATTTCGGGGATTATACTAGCACAACTACTATGATTTTTCGCCCAGCTGGTATCTTGTAAACCTTCTGATGACGATGTTTTCGCCGATCTTCGCGCAGAACTCTCCGAGAAGGTCTTTTACGGCCATGTTCGTGTCCTTTATGAACGGCTGGTCCAGAAGGCAGACTTCGCTGAAGAATTTTTCGAGGCGTCCTTCGACTATCTTGTCCGCCACTTTCTCGGGTTTTCCTTCCGCAAGGGTCTGGCTTTTCAGGATCTCTTTTTCGTGGTCCACGATCCCGTCCGGAACGTCCTCGCGCGATATGTACTGCGGATTTGAAGCCGCGATCTGCATGGCTATGTCCTTTACGAACGACTGGAATTCTATGTTCCTCGCGACGAAGTCCGTCTCGCAGTTGATCTCCACAAGAACGCCTATTTTCCCCCCGAGGTGGATGTAGCTGTTCACGACGCCCTCGGCTGCGGTGCGGCCGGCCCTGCGCGCGGCTGCGGCCAGTCCCCGCGACCTCAAAATATCTATCGCTTTCTCCGTGTCCCCGCCCGATTCCAGCAGGGCTTTCTTGCAGTCCATCATTCCCACGCCGGTTTTCTCCCTCAGCGCTTTCACGGTTTCGGTCGTTATCTCGATCTTAGAAGCCAATTCTCTTTTCTCCTTTTGCCTGTTCTTCTTCTTCTGCGAGCTTCAGCTTGGCCGCCGCTATGGCTTCCATTTGTTCTTCCTGCCCCAGGACTTCCGCCTCTTCCAGTTCCACCGGGATGGCTATTTCTTCCGCGGAGACTTCGCCGGGCTTCAGCACCTGGCGCCCGGCTATTACGGCGTCCGCCATCAGCGACGTCAGAAGCTTTATGGATTTTATCGCATCATCATTGGCGGGGATGGGGTAATCGACTTCTTCGGGATCGCAGTTCGTGTCAACAACCCCCACAATGGGGATATCCATCCTCTTCGCTTCCCTTATGGCGATCAGTTCCTTCTTGGAATCGATGACAAAAAGCACGGAGGGCATGGCTGTCATTTCCCTTATGCCTCCAAGTCCCTTGACTATCTTGAAATATTCCCTTTTTATGCTGGCGACTTCCTTTTTGGTGATCTTCTCAAATGTCCCGTCGGCTTCCATTTTTTCGATGTCTTTCATTTTTGCGATGTTCTTTTTGAGGGTCTTGAAATTCGTCATAGTTCCGCCCAGCCACCTCTGGTTAACGAAGAACATGCCGCATCTTTTCGCTTCTTCTTCTATGGATTCCTGCGCCTGCTTTTTCGTCCCCACGAACAGGACGGTGCCGTTCTTTGAGACCATGCTTTTCACGAAATTGTACGCTTTTTCTATGAGAGGGATGGTCTTGTGGAGGTCTATGACGTGAATGTCATTCCTCGATGAATAGATGAACTTCTTCATTTTCGGGTTCCAGCGCTTGCTCTGGTGGCCGAAGTGCACGCCCGCCTCAAGCAGCTGTTTCATTGTAACTACGGTCAATTTCTTTTACCTCCCTGCCCCGATCCATCGGGGCTGAATAAAAATAACAAAGGATAATTATATCAGCATAGTTTTTTGTTTGCAATATGCTTTTAACTGGCTACAACGACCCTGTCAAGCCCGCTCAGGTCCTTTTTGATGCAAACATTTTTGGGCTTAAGTATGTCATTAATGATACCTATTACATCTTTTGATTGATCCGCCCCGATCTCAAGCAATAGAGATCCGCCTTCTTCTAAGTATCCCCCTGCCTTTTCGATTATTTTCCTATAATAATCAAGCCCGTCGGCTCCTCCGTCCAGGGCGGAAACCGGCTCAAAGTCCCTGATCTCGGGCTGAAGACCCTTGATATCTGCGGTTTTTATGTAAGGCGGATTGGACATGATGAGGCCGAATTTTACCGGCTCAGCCGGGAAAAGATCCGCCTCCATGAACTTTATTTTTTCCTCAACGCCGTGCTCCTTCGCGTTCTCCGCTGCCACCTGCAGCGCTTTTTTCGAAACGTCAATTGCCGTTATCTCCGCATTATCAATGAACTTCGCCAGAGAGACGGCTATGGCGCCGGAGCCCGTTCCGATATCAAGAATTGACGCTTTGCCGTCGATCTTTTTGATCAGCTCAATCGCGTTCTCGATCAGAAGCTCGGTTTCCGGCCTCGGTATCAGGACATCGGGAGTGACCCTGAAATTAAGCGACATGAATTGTTTGCTCCCGGTGATATAAGCGGCCGGCTCCCTTTTCGCCCTTCTTGTTATGAAGCCCTTGAACGCCTCGAGGCTCTTTTTGTCGGGCTCTTTTTCAAAGTCGATGTAGAGCTTTATCCTTTCGGCGTTAAGGGCGTGCGCCAGGAGTATCTCGGCTTCAAGGTGAGGATTGTCTATCTGGTGTTTCTTGAAATATTCGGTCGTCCAGTCAAGAACTTTCTTGATCGTCCATGTTTCACCCGGCATGCTTGGATCTCTCGAGCTTTGCGGCTTTGTCCGCCGCGGCAAGCGCGTCAACCATCTCGTCCAGGTTGCCGTCCATTATCGCGTCAATTTTGTAAAGGGAGAGGCCGATCCTGTGGTCGGTGACTCGGTTCTGGGGGAAGTTGTAGGTCCTTATTTTTTCGCTCCTGTCGCCTGTCCCTATCTGTATCCTTCTCAGCTCGTCCATTTCCCCCTTTTGTTTTACTTTCTTTTCATCAAGCAGCCTTGACCTTAAAAGCTTCATTGCTTTTGCCCGGTTCTGGTGCTGTGAGCGTTCGTCCTGGCACACGACGACCGTATTCGTCGGGATATGAGTGAT
>CAYHAH010000064.1:0-16202 GCA_964354575.1 uncultured bacterium | reverse complement strand
ATTGAATATTTCAATGGAGAATTCCCTGAGTACTGACTCCGCCGCCTGATATTTTCTGGTCAGTGCGTCAAGGGCTTGAGGCAAAGACCCGGCAAGTTCGTCAAGCTTCTCCCTGCCGTAGAACTCCGCGACTCGGGCGTAAAGCTCCTCGATGTTCCCTTTTAAAGCCGATGCGTCCTCCAAAAGGGCGCCTCGATTCAAGATCGCTGCATCAACCTTGATATTGCGTGAAATGAGCAGCGCATTTTTCAGCGACGCCGCTTTCGCTTTGTCGGAATAAACTTCGCTTAAATTGCCGTGCCTTTCGCCGATATCATTGAAATAAGCCTGCATCTCTTCTTTGGCCAACGCCTTAAATGATCCTGAAGTGAACGGCGCCCCCCGGGTCATTCTGTCTTTAACGGCGGCGAAAAACGGATCACCCTCCGCCGTCGCCACGACGTAAGAACCATTGTCTTTGTTCTGATGGACATATTCCGAAGGGATCTTTTCGCTTTCGGCTTTATCGACGCCTATTCTGGAGATCGCGAGAGGGCTTTTGGCGAAAACAATGCTCACATCGCTCATGCGGTTATCCGGTCGGTCCTGCGCGTACAAATACATGGCAAAGAGCTTTCCCTGAAGAGCGGGCGTGAACTTCTTGCTATCTGTAAATGAAGAAACGGCATTCGTGTAATCATCAAGGAAAATATCAACCTGCCTTGCGGCTTTCTCAGCTTCTTCGTTGGTTCCCGCTTTTTCGCATTCCGGCATGCGGATGGAAGCCCCAAGGGCCTTGAGCATGAGGGCATACACTTTTAGAGAATGGTAAGCAATTACATTCTGCGGCGAGGTCGGCTCACCAAGGTATGTACTTTTGCCTTCCAAGTTTTCGATGATAAATCTTTTAACTTCCTGCGCCTGGGATGGCTTGCAACCCGATGCGGGAACAAGCTGATCCAATATCCGGGCGATCTTTTGATTATCTCCGGGATCGCCGTTCAGTACGATTATTTCTCCGTTAATCTTATTTATTGCTGGTGTTAAGCTCACGGTTTATCCTTTTTTCAGCCCTTTATCCGCCGAATAATTTCTTCGCAGCCTGCGCGGATGTTTTTTGCTGCGCTTTTGGTTTCCGGGTAATACCCCTGCCGCTATCCGGGGATACCGTTCCACCTTTCTTCCTTCTAACTGTTCCTGTTGAATCTGGCTGCCTTGAAGCTGGCCTCCTTTGCGCCTCTACAAGGCGTTTCCCAATCGCTTCAATAACCGATATATCAAATACTTGTTTGCCGGTCCCTGATTTTTCAATAAGCAGTTTGATGGCTTCAGTCACTGTGCATTCCTGCTTACCTTCTTTTAGCAATTTTAATGAGCCATTCGATGATATTTCAGCTTTTACAACTCCCAGATTAACAGGCTTGTTACTGTTAATGCTTATCATGTTGCGAAATAACATTTCTGCCGCCAAACGATGCGCATATCCTCGAACGGTTTGCAGGTTCATAACAGCCGGATCTAAAGCTCCAGTCCCATCTTGGAACGCAGGCAATAAATGTTCCCTTGTCTCTTCTTCAGCCAATTTAATTTTACTTTTTAACGCATCGGATATTTGCGCTTCATATTTTGCATGCACCTCATTCTTTTTGATCCTTTGCTTTTCCACATCCAAGCTTTGCAGTCCCTTTAATTCGCTGTCCATTTTTTTAATGATTTCATTCGTTTTATTTTCATCATCAGAAGAAAATGGATCATCAAGTTTTGCATCGGAGGCCGACACACCCCTCTCCGCAACTCTCTCTTCTGTTTTATTTTCCTCAAGTTTCTTTCCCTGCAAATAACTTGAAATATTATCCTGGGTTATTTCACCATCGTACTTCGGCAGCGCCACGTCAACCCCAAGTATCATCTTTTGTGAAGCCGCATCCAATTGGGACACCAGCGCCAGCGACGCGAGACGAAGAGATATCCTGTTAATAAGGGCTTGGCCGGTTATCCCGCTGGTTTTCAGTATTGTGTAGTAAGTCGTGATTATCGCCTTGCAGGGCTCTGTTAATTTGCCGAATGAGCTGATGATTTGCTGGTCCGTAGAGCTGTTCGTTATTCCAAGCGAACTTGCGACATCCTTGCTGGCATCCTCCACCGCTTTGAGGTCCGCCATTTCAAATGTCTTCGCGTTCTTATACAGCTCTATCGCCTTGTTCCTGTCGCCGTCGCAGATCACTCTTGTATAAGCATCTAAAACTTCATTGAATTTTTTGATTTCCTCGAGTGTTATTTTTCCGTTGCCGCTGCCGACAACCATGCCATTATCAATAAGATCGAATAATTCTTCGTTGATAGGCGATTTCGTTAAATTTTCCAGTTCCTTTTTTTCGATCTTTTTATCGCTTAATATTTTCCCTATTTGCTGATCGGTCACATCTTTAACAAATAGCTTCTTTATGAATGTCGCGGGATCCATTGGCGGGGTAATTGTTGGTGATGCCGGCCTTTCAGGCTGTTGCGGCTGCTGCCCCTGCTGAGATTGGAGCTCAACTTTTAGCGGCTGCTCTTCCACCAATTTGGCATGTATCCATCCCCGTTTGTTATCTGTTGTTTCCACCTGGAACCATTTCCCATCATCAGATTGCCCTATTTTCTCACCTATTTTCTCTTCTGTTTTCCCTAAAACATCTCCTCTTTTAGGTTTGGCGATACTCCGATGTTGACGATCCGCACCATCCCTTATGTTGACATTATCACCAATTACTTTTACATAAATTTTAGGCTGAGTGCTTCCCACTGGCTGTGTTTCATTTCCCATTTTCCTTTTCCTCCCTCATTAACAAAAACAAAGCTCGGAACTGGCTATTGCCAGCCGGGCTTCTTACATTAATATATTCGTGTCATTAAGCCAAAAACTTGCATGGAAAATAAGTGAAATAGGGCTCGAAAAGGCTTGAAAAGTGCAAGAGGGCAAATAAGCGTTTGTTTCATTGTTTTTGTTTTTCACTTTTTGCTCCCCCTTATCGGCACATATACCACTTATTGCCCCTATTGAGCCTTATCGAGCCTTATTCCCCTCTATATATATATCGTCAAAAAAGGGCGTAAATTTCAATCGGAGAAGAAGGGAAATAAGGCTGAATATGGCTTGAAAATGGCAAAAAGTACAAAGGGGCAAATTCGGAGCTTTATTTTACAAGCATAGTCCCTATTCCGCGGTTGGTGAATACCTCCAAAAGAAGCGAGTGAGGCAGTTTTCCGTCGATAATATGGACGCGGTCAACGCCGGATGCGATCGCCTCAAGGCCATAGCTTACCTTCGGTATCATCCCGCCGGAAATGACGCCTTTTTTGATCATCGATCTTGCGCTCTCGGAATTGATCTCGGAAATAAGCTTTCCGTCCTTGCCAAGCACTCCCGTGACATCGGTCATCAGGATCAGCTTGTCAGCCTCGAGCATACTTGCAATGGCGGAAGCCGCGGTGTCCGCGTTGATATTGTAAAGCTTTTTGTCAGCGCCTATCCCGATCGAGGAGACAACGGGGATCTTGCCTCGTTTTAGGGTCTTCAATATCTTCGATTTCTTTATCCTGTCAACCTCGCCGACATACCCGATGTCGACCTTACCGCCCACAAGTAGTTTTTTCGCCTTTATCAGGCCGCCTTTTCTTCCCGAATACTGGACGGGGAACCCGCCGTGTTTTTTGATCAGTTTTGCGATCTCAGAATTGACCCGCGAGAGCGAGCGATCCACAACTTTCATTGTCTCGGGGCCCGTTCTCCGGAATCCCGTGACGAACTCAACCTTTATTTTCTTTTTCTCAAGCATCCTGTTTATTTCCTTGCCGCCGCCGTGGACAAGTATCACCTTTATCCCCACAAGATTGAGAAGGACTATGTCCTGAATGACCTTGTCTTTCAGCTCGGGGTTCGTCATCGCGGCTCCGCCGTATTTCACGACGAACAAATGGCCATGGAACTTCCTCAAATAAGGCAGCGCCTCAATTACAGTCTCAGCTCTTTTTATCAAGAACTTATACATCAACCTCTCGCTCCTCTAGCTCCTCTTATTACGTCCGATACTTCGCGTTTATCTTCACATAATCATAAGTCAGGTCGCATCCCCAGGCGGTGGCAATGCTTGCCCCATGACCGAGCATGATATTTATCAGGACTTCCCTGCCTTTGAGGTGCTTCGCGGCGTTCTTCTGGTTAAAAAGCACCGCCCTGCCGCCGTTAACGACCTGGATGTTCCCGATAAAAACATTAACAAGTTCCTGCTTGATATCAGCCCCGGAATATCCCGCCGCCGCCATGATGCGCCCGAAGTTCGGGTCTTCCCCGAAAATGGCGGACTTCACAAGGTCGGACCCTGCCACTGATCTTGCGATCAGCTTTGCGTCCTTTACGGATCTCGCTCCGGATACTCTAACTTCTATCAACTTGGTGGCCCCTTCCCCGTCCCGCGCGATCTCCTTCGCCAGATATTCGCAGACAAAAAACAGCGCCTGCTTGAAGTCCTTCTCATCCTTCCATAACAGCAGCTTATTCTTTGCCATGCCGTTGGCCAGGATAAAAACGCAGTCATTGGTGGAAGTGTCCCTGTCCACAACCGTCATGTTGAACGATCTATCCACCGCTTCCTTCAGATACATTTTCAATTTGAAAGAAGGAATGCTCGCATCGGTGGTGATAAAAGCGAAAAGGGTGGCCATATTAGGAGCGATCATCCCCGAACCTTTCGCGATCCCGCCGATCGTGATGACTTTTCCGCCGGCGGTAAGCCGGACAGCGATCTCTTTTCTTCTTGTGTCCGTCGTAAGTATCGCGTCTGCGGCATCAACTCCGCCGCTTGTCGAAAGTTTTTTTGACAGCGTTCTTCCGGCGTTGAGGATACACTTCATCGGGAGCCGCGTCCCGATGGTGCCGGTGGAAGCCACCAGGACATCCCGGCTGTGGACATTAAGCGCGCTTGCCGCCATTTTCACCATCATCCGGGCGTCTTCAAGGCCTTCATCACCGGTACAGGCATTGGCGCAGCCCGAATTTGCGATGATTGCCCGGGCTTTGCCGCTTTTTATATGGTCCATGCTCACAAGGATCGGGGCCGCTTTCACCTTGTTGGAAGTGAAGGTAGCCGCCGCGTTAGCCGGGACTTCAGAGTAGATCAGGGCAATGTCCTTCTTGCCGGATCTCTTTATCCCGCAGTGCATCCCTGAAGCTTTAAAGCCTTTGGGAGCCGTTATATTACCGTTGATTTTCTTCAATTTGATCTCCTTCATTTAACTCACCCCTTCCCTTCGGGTTTCCCCCTCTCTTTATAAGAGAGGGGGATCAAGGGGGTGAGTTTTATGGATATATCGCTATCTGTTCCAGCCCCGCGGTTTCCCGCAGTCCGAACATCATGTTCATGTTTTGAATTGCCTGGCCGGAGGCCCCTTTTACCAGGTTGTCTATCGCCGACAAGACAATAATGTTGTTCGTGCGTTTGTCATATTTGACCGCTATGTCGCAGTAGTTCGTCCCATGAACATATTTTGTTGACGGCATTTTTTCAATCACGCGGATAAAAGGCTTGTCCTTGTAGAAGTCCTTGTATAATTTGGTCAACTTGCCTTCATCCGCCGGTTTATTCGCTTTCGCATATATCGTCGAAAGTATCCCCCGCGTCATCGGGACAAGATGAGGCGTAAAAGTGATCTTTATGTTTGAGCCGAGTTCCTGTTCTATTTCGGGAGTATGCCGGTGCGAGGCGACTTTGTAAGCGGATATCCCCTCGTTGCAGTTCGGGAAATGAGTATCATCCGTCAATGATTTGCCCGCTCCGGATACGCCGGATTTAGCGTCTACAACGATGCTGTCCAAATCGATAAGGCCTTGTTTGACAAGCGGATAAAGGCCCAGGATCGAAGCCGTCGCGTAACAACCGGGATTGGCGACCAGCTTTGCCCCCTTGACATTTTCAATCTCAGGAAGCCCGTAAACCGCCTTGCCTAAAAGCTCCTTGCTTGAGTGATCGATCTTGTACCAATCCTTGAAGACCTTGGCGTCCTTGAAACGGTAATCGGCGCTCAGATCCACGACCTTCGCTCCGGCATCAAGGATCTTCGGAGCAATGTTCATCGCCATTCCGTTTGGAAGAGCAAGAAATATGACATCCGCGCTTCCCGCCAGCTTGCCGATGTCAGGCGCCTTATAACTGAGGTCGCAGATGTCTTCCAGGTGAGGATAAACATCCGAAACTTTTTCGTTCTTGTGCGACTCTGACGTTACGAAAACAAGTTTTGCCTCCGGATGGCGCAGCGCCATCCCGACAAGGATCTCTCCCGTGTAACCCGATCCCCCTACTATTCCAACTTTTATCATTTAATGAAACCTCCTCACTCTGAACTTTTGTATCTCAATCGGCTCATCGTCCCCTATCCACGCCTTCCGCCTGCAGATGGCGATCTGCCTCTCCGGAGTGTCCACCCCTTCAAGGTCCGGAAGCAAAAGCCCGCGCCTGCCCGCGCTGCTCACTATTATACCGTATTTTTTCGGATCGAGCTCATCGATATTCGCTACAGGCTCGGGATGCGTCAAAACATCGACCGATATCTCAAGCTCCGGAATTTCTTCTTTTTTTAGGGGCGGGAACCTCGGGTCGCGCGTTGACGATTCTATCGCGTTCGAAATTATTTCTTCCGCCACGCTCGCCTTGGTCGGAAGGAATGTCCCTATGCAGCCGCGCAGCTGGCCTCCCTTGTGAAGAGAAACGAAAACGCCGGCTGTTTCTTTGAATTCCGGAGGCAGGTTTTCTGGAGGAGCGATCCTTTTTCCCTCGTTTATGTAAGCCTCAATGGCTTTTCTCGCGAGCTCAACTTGAGGGCTTGACATCAAATGTGGCTACCATGTATCCCACGCCGAACGGACCCTCGTATGAGAGGACCTCGGGCGTGACCTCCAGCCCCTTGAGCGCCCCCATTAGGATTATGATCGACCTGAGACCGCACTCCCCGGCGGACTCGATCAGGTTCGGGTCAAGGTTCAAGATGCCTTCGGCATCGTTTTTCCCGACAAGCCTCACGATCTCCTCGTCGAACTTCTTTCCGTCAGCGTTGTAGCCTGCTGGAGCATCCAGTGTCAGTCTGTGAGAGAGGTCGCCGCTTGCTATTACCGCCACCTTCTTGCCCTGGTTGTCCGAAGCGGTCCTTATCGCTTCACCGAAATTATAAAGGTCCCTGTACGGCAGGAACGCCAGCGCAATAGGGACTATCGGCTTCTTGAAAGAAGCCATGGTCGGGTAATACATGGGAACGATCACGCCGTGATCAAGAAGCGTTTCCGCGATGTGGGACATTTCCAGGTTCCGCTTCCTTCCTTCTTTTATGATCTCGTTGCCCAGCATCGGATCGCCCTTGAACGAAAAGACGGGCTTGTCCGCTCCGAAGTAGCCGAGGTTACCCTCGAAGATATGGTTCACATAGACCGGGATCGCGATCTGCGACACATTGCCGTGAGGCGTTATAATGACGACCGAGTCGATCTCCTTGGCCTTGAGCCGTTTTCCGACCTCCTCAAGGGCTTTTTTAGTTTTGCTTACCTCTTTAACCCTGCTTCCGCCAACTGCCGGGATGATGACGGGAGGATGGGGCAGCACAGCACCGTAAACTATCGCCAATAAAAACACCAACCTTTCACAGCTTTTGCTATGATATAATACTTTAAATTTAACTTCAAGCCCTTCGGCTTCGCTCAGGGTAAAAGGAGACGCATGGCCTTAAAAATAAGCATTTCCGGAGTTCGCGGGATAACAGGCGAAACGCTGACCGACGGCGTTGTCTCCGATTTTTCAAAAGCATTCGCCGCTTACCTGAAAAAAGGCGTTGTGGTCATCGGCCGCGATTCACGACCTTCCGGCAAAAAGATCAAAGACCTTGTTATTTCCGGCCTGAAAAATTCCGGGATCGACATCATATATCTTGGCATCTGCCCGACCCCGACGGTCCAGCTCATGGTAAAGGAGCTTAAGGCCGACGGCGGGATAATTGTGACCGCAAGCCACAATCCCGAACAGTGGAACGGCCTCAAATTCGTAAGAAGAGACGGGATCTTCCTGAACGCCGACGAAGCCGGGGACCTGATCAAGGTATATGAAAGCAAGCAATTCGTATCGTCAAAAAGACCCGGCAAGTTGAAAATCCACGATGCTCACCTCGCTACTCACATAAAAAAAGTCCTGGAATGCGTGGATGTATCGTCCATAAGGAAGAGAAAATTAAAGGTCGCTCTCGACAGCTGCAACGGAGCCGGGTCCATCGTCACCGTCCAGCTGCTGAAAGAGCTCGGCTGCGATGTGATCGAATTGAACACGGATCAGGACGGCATCATCTTCCCCCACAACCCGGAGCCGGTTCCCGAAAATCTGAAAAGCCTTTGCGAAAAGGTCAGGAAATCAGTCTCGGACATCGGGTTTGCGCAGGACGCGGATGCGGACAGATTGGCCGTTGTCACGGAAAAGGGGGAAGCGCCCGGCGAAGAATACACCCTGGCGCTAGCGGCGGATCATGTTCTCTCGAAGCTCAAGATGCCGGATCAAACAGTGGTCACAAATCTCTCGTCAAGCATGATGATCGATACCGTAGCGAAAGAACACGGGGCCAGAGTGATAAGGACAAAGGTCGGCGAAGTCAACGTGGCTGAAGGAATGGTAAAGAATAAGGCCGTGATCGGCGGGGAAGGAAACGGCGGGGTCATGTATCCCAAGATCGGCTTCGCCCGCGACAGTCTGATCGGCATTGCGCTGATACTTGAATCTCTCGCCTCGTCAAAAAACACCATTTCCGCCGCTATCGATGCTTTACCGAAATATTATATCGTCAAACAAAAGGTTGATTGTTCGTCAAGATCTGAAGCGGATTTCCTGATAGACAAGGCAAAGATCAAGTTTTACAGGGAAAAGCTTGATCTGACGGAGGGGGTAAAGATCATTTTTGATAATTCCTGGGTGCACGTGAGAGCCTCGAACACCGAGCCCGTCGTAAGGATAATCGCTGAGGCGGAGAGCAGGGACAGGGCGATGGAATTGATCAATAAGGTGATCGGCTAGTCAGCGGTTCATTTTTTCAGGTTCTCTGCTATCCTCGATTTAGGAACATCAAGCAGGTTCGCGGTCATGTCTTCCGATCCGGTCTTCGTGAAAAATATATTGACGAGGCCTTTTTCAACGCTGTTCTTGAAATCCAGAAGGTCCTCTGTTTGAGACCCGAGGCTCTCAAAGACCATCCTGCTGCCCAGCTGGATGTCCCTGACCGTTATCGCGCCGCCCTCATTGGCGATGACGGCATTCTCAATTATGCATTCTAGCTCGCGGTAATTGCCCGGCCAGCTGTAATCGCAGATCATCCCGAGAGCGTCCAGGGCGATACTCTCGATCCGCTTTCCGTATTTCTCGGAATATTCCCTGATATATGCCTTAAGCATGTCCGGAATGTCTTCCCTTCTCTCCCTTAAGCCGGGAACGATTATCTTTTCCCAGTCGGCGAAAACTGCGCTCTCTCCCGAGTCTTGAACGCCGGCTATCACGGTCACATTGCCCTTCAGGGCTTTGCCCTTTATGTAATCAAGTATGCTCGCCTGATGTCTCTCGTCGGCAGCGCTGAATTTATCAAAGTAAATGATGTTCGATGAGGCAAGGGCTTCCTGAAGTACCATCCAAAATATATTCTCAAGGCTCTCTTTGCGGAAAGCAAGCATGTCGATCACGGTCAACTTTTGTCCGCCGCCGGAATGATCGCGTATGATCTTGACCAGGCTTAAAACGTCGATCCCGGTCTCGGATATAAAGAGGATGTTCTTTCTCTCCCTTGCCGCGAACTCGATATTTTTGAAAAGAGCCCTTATTTTGATCCCCTTGCCGAGCATCCATTCACCGGGCCGGGAGGTGAGCTTGATCCCCGATCCCTCATTGCGCTCAATATTGTTCTTGACCGAGCCAAGCAGTTTTTCGCTTAAAGCGGGCTTCCTTATAAAGTCGGCTACGCCGATCTTCGAGGCTTCCACGGCTTCGGGTATCGTAACGGTTGAAGAAAGCATTATGACGGCAGATGCGGGAGACGCCTTTTTTATTTCCTTGTACAGGGAAAGGCTGCCCGCGGGCAACATATCGCAGTCAATAACGGCGAGAATGCCCGGCGTCTCTCCCGCCTTTTTTAAAACTTCGCCGCGGCTTGAAACCGCTTCAATATCATAGGAGCCCTTGAGGGGGGATATGACCGACGGGTCGCTGCTGAACACAAGTATCCGGTTTTTTTTCATATGCTTACGCGGCTTTCCTGCCCATTATATCACCCGCTGGGAGACCGGTAAAGTTACGGTGATCGCCGTTCCCTTCCCCTCCTCGCTTTGAATATCTATCGTCCCCTTATGTTTTTCTATTATGCTGTGGAATATGGTAAGTCCCAGCCCCGTGCCGTAATGCTTTGTCGTAAAGAAAGGATCGAAGATATGCTCAAGGTGATCTTTTGAGATCCCGTGCCCCGTGTCGGTTATCTTCACCGTTACGGCCTTTGACGGCCTGTCTTCCGTCAGCTCGATATCCAGCTTGCCGCCCGAAGCCATAGCCTGCGTCGCGTTCAATATTATGTTAGAAAATGCCCTTATCAGCTGCTCGCTGTCGGCCTGGACGTTCGGCGCCGATCCGAACCTTTTCACGATTTTTATGCCGGCCCTCTCCGCATCCTCCTTCATGTCCGTTAAAATTTCTTCAAGCAATTCCTGAATATTGACCTGGGAGAGCTTAAGTTCCGGTGACCTCGCGAAGCCGAGCAGTCCCTCCACTATCCTGTCAATGCGGTTGATCTCCTTGGGAATGATCTCTTCGAATTTTTTCCTGAATTCCGGGTCCTCATATCTTTCGCGCAGGAGCTGTGAAAAAACCTTCATTGAGGAGAGCGGGTTTTTGATCTCGTGGGCCATGCCGGCAGCCATCGTGCCCAGTGACGCCAGCCTGTCCGCTTCGCTCAACTTATCCCTTGCCAGTTTTAACTCCTCATATTGCTTTGTGATGGTTGAATACATCGCCGAGTTCTCGAATGAGACCGCAAGCTGGTTCGCCAGTATCTTCAGGAGCCCGATATCTTCATCCGTATACATGTCCCCCGAAAGCTTGTACCCGAGGCAGATTATCGCTATCAGCTTCCCCTTTGAGATCACGGGGATCCATGCCGCCATTCCCAGCTTCTCCAGTTCATCCCGCAATATCTGAAGCGCGGCCAGCTCGCCGGTCTGCGACAGCAAAAAGGGATGCTTGTCGATCTCGCTCTCTATCTCATCCCTTACAAGGATCTCCCTTTTTGTTGAAAGATAAGTTGCGATGGGCCCGCCCGCGTCGAATTCGATCCGTTTGTACCTGCCCGCAGTCTTGACGGCGCACGGCGCGCTTATGAACCTGTTCCTGTTCTCATTAAAAATCAGGACCGATATTTCCTTTACTTTTATGTTGTCAAGAAAATTCGACACTATTAAATTTATCAATTCACTTAGCTTTATCACGGCGGTGATCCCCTGGCTCAGCGTGAGCAGCGTTTTCTGGTAATTGTACTTTCCACGGTAAAACAACCTGTCAGACAGCTCGAGGATGTATCTGTATACAGGCCGGTATATGACCGATGCGAACAGGGCAAAGAACAGGAACGAGACAAGGGTATTTTGTCCCAGCATATCCGCCGCGGGACGGCCCGAGGCGATCCCCGCCAGAACATAAAACAATGTCAATATCGTAGAGAGCGCAAGGTATATCAGTCCCCTCTGCATCATGAATTCAAAGCTTAAAAGCCTGGCCACGCCTATCGCATATGCTGTTGCCCCGATGAATGCAAGAGTGAAAAGAGGGCTGTATGCCGTGAACCTGTACTCGTTAAACCAGGGCATCGCCATGCTGGTTATGCCCGCAAAAAAAACGCTTAAAGCAGCGCCAAGGATCAGGTACCCCGCCTGCATTTTCTCTATGCCTATGGACGAATAATATTTGCCGATCATGTTCGCAATGCCGATGCCGCCGTAAATGATGAAATAAGCAAGGAAAACGCCGTAACCGGCGCCGAACACGATCGAGGGGCCCCCAACATCCATTACTACTCCCTTCAGGATAAAATCCGTCGGCAGGAGGCTGATAGCCGCGGCCGGAAGAAGGAACATCAGTATTTTTTGGGCGCCGGACAGGCTCTTCATCCTTCTGGGAAAAACATAAGTGAAATAATAAAATACTGGCGAAAAAAGCGCCGGCCCTATAAAAACAAGCTTGCCCCAGAACTCGGCGGATGAAATCGCTGGAGAGGCGGCAAACCTCAGGGTCGCGTATGACCAAAAGGCAAGGCATGCTGATAATGCGCAAAACGACCTGTTTATCTCGCTTTTCCTGTTCTGAAAAAGGATGTAAAAACCGACAGCGACGTCCGCGAGGATGACATTGAACGGGATCAGGCTGCGGATATCGCCGGCAACTATTATGTTCACGGAACCGATGATCACAACGGCGGCTGATATGAAAAAGACTCCCCTGGAGAGAAAATCGTCAATGCCAAGGAGTTTATACCTGACAATGGAATAGGTCATGAGCCCCACCATCACGAGGGTTGAAGTCGGCCCTATGGCATTTATCATGAAGGGGCCTATCATTATCAGGCCTTTCGAGACCAGGATGATATTCGTGGAAATGCCCACGACCGAGGTGAAGAAAAGCCCCAGCAGTAAATACTGGATCTGGAGTTTTTCCTTCCCATCGGATGTTTTATACTTGGAAAGTATTATGTACAGGGAGTATCCGAGATAGGCAATGACGTATGCCGCGAACAATAAATACCACTGCCCGTGTTCAGGCTCTACATACGGCGGTGATACGCCTTTCGAGATAAGGTCTGTAAAAGAGGCGGCGCCGAAAACCAGCGCCGGCAAAAACGCCGAGAACAGCCCCGATCTTACGCGGATGAAATCGGCCCTGGGAAAAACGATCGAAAAATAAAGGAAACATGCGGGCAAAAGGGAAGTGGAAAAAAAATTCATGTTTATCCAGAATTTTATCCAGAAGGGATCCGCCGCCATCGCCCAAAAGACAAAGCTTATCGCCCACAAAGCCAGGCACAGGAGGACCATGCTGAAAGAAATGTTGGTCGCGTTCTTCCTGTCCCTCGCAAAGAAATATAATGCCAATGCGGCATGCACCGTGAAGGTGATGATCAGGATCGTGCTGTTAACGTCATGAGGCATTTTTGAATAGTTCCTCCACCCTTTTGATCTCTTCTATTGTGTTCACTCCAAGAGCCTCATTAGGATCCTGGACTTTATACGTGTAGACCGGCAAATTCCGCTTTGTCAAAATGCCGATGACATCCGTCAGGTAATATTCCTTTTGCGCGTTGTCCGGCCTTACTCCATTCAATGCATTCAGCAGGTCCAGTGAATTGAAACAGTATGTTCCCGTGTTAACCTCTTTGATGGCCAATTCCTGCGCGGTGGCGTCCTTTTTTTCCACGATCTTGATGACGCGGCCGCCGCTGTCCCTCACGATCCTTCCGTACGAAGCAGGTTCTGGCAGTGTTGCGGTCATTATCGTAGCCGATGCCGATACGTTCTTTCGATGTTGTGAGATGAATTCTTCCAGAGTATCAGTTTTAATGAGCGGCATGTCCCCGTTCAACACCAGAACAACGGCGTCTTTTATGTAGGGCGCGGCCTGAAGCACCGCATGGCCGGTGCCCAGCTGTTCCTTCTGTTCCACAAAAGAAACGTCAAATCCCTCGCATTCCGCCTTAATTATCTCGGACTTATAGCCAACGACGACAAAAACCCCGTCAAGCTTCAACCCTTTTATCGCTTCCAAGACCCAGACGATCATTGGTTTTCCCAGCACCGGATGAGAAACCTTTGGAATGTCCGACTTCATCCTTACGCCTTTGCCGGCGGCAAGGACTACTGCCACTGTTTTCATTTCAGGTCATTATAGTTTTAAAAGTCGGTCTTGACAAGAAAATAAGTATAATGCTAGTGTATAATTGATAATGAAAAATACATTTGAGGAGGTGAGCTAGTGTCAAAGACTTTATACGTTGGGAATCTCCCGTGGCAAATGGCTGAAGCGGAACTGACCACCGCTTTTGAGGCGCACGGACAGGTAATATCCGCGAGGATAGTGACGGAAAGAGAGACCGGAAGGGGCCGCGGATTCGGCTTTGTGGAAGTGGAGGACGCGGATGCGGGGAAAATGATAAAAGCCATGAACGGTTTTACTCTCGGAGGAAGGGACATTATAGTGAATGAAGCCCGCCCGAAAGAGTCGCGCGGAGAATCGTCCAGTTAAAGATGGATGAGAAAAATATCATAAAAAGGCTGAAATATCTTCTCGGCCCTTCCAGGTTAAATCATTCACTGAGGGTCCGGGAAAAGGTTATACACCTCTCAAGGTTCCACGGGATCGACCTTAAAAAATCCGGCATAGCAGGACTTCTGCACGATGTCTCAAGGTTCATGGACAGGGACGGTCTCTTGAAGTTCGCCAAAAAGATAAAGATGAAGATCGACCCCATATCAAGGTTTGAGCCAAAACTTCTCCACGCTCCCCTCTCCGCTTACATAGCGAGAAAAAAATTCGGGATAAGGGACAAACAGATACTGAGAGCGGTCGCCTCCCACACTCTCGGACGGAAAAACATGACCATGCTTGAAAAGATAGTCTATGTCGCCGATCACACGGAAGAAGGCAGGTCGCACGCAGGGGTCAAGAAGGCAAGGAAGCTCGCGGAAGCGGATCTGGACCAGGCCATTGTCGCCATATCAACTTCCATGATAAAATACCTGCTGGGCAAGGGTTTGCCCGTTCATCCGATGACGGTTGAAGTCAGGAATTACTATCTCTTTAAGCATGAACAAAAAAAGAAATCTGGTTAAATTAAATAGGAGCCTCCTAAAACTATTGGCATCCCGCCCAACGGACCTGTCGGTTCCGCGTCACAGGCAAAAGAAATCAAAAAAATCAAAGGTCGTTTTGATCGCGACTCTTTTGGTCCTGGTCATTTGCGTATCAACGGTCATCGGGATCGCTTCGTCGGTGATATCCAGGTTCGCATTGCTCGAAGCCTTCCTCACGATGATGTCCACATCCTCTTTCATCGGGGACACGAACCTCCTCATTGTGGGCCTGGACAATGTGGAAGGATCTCACAGAACGGACACGATCCTGGTGGTTCACATATCCCCGAAAGATAAAAAAGTGAATGTTGTGTCCATACCAAGGGACACTCTCATGGATGTCCCGGGAATAGGGCTTACGAAAGTGAACCATGCTTTCGCTTACGGAGGGATAAATCTGACAAGAAGGGCGCTTGAAGGTTTTCTAAGCATAAAGATACCTTTCACGGTCGCGATAAATATTGACGGGCTTGCAAAAGTGATAGACACCCTCGGGGGGCTTACGATAAACGTCGAGAAAAGAATGTATTATGTCGATTACGCGGGAGGACTTTTTGTTGACCTGTATCCCGGCATCCAGCACTTGAACGGGCGTCAGGCGCTGGGTTACGTGAGGTTCAGGCATGATGTATCGGGAGACGTGGGGAGGATGATCCGCCAGCAAAAATTCGTTCAGGCCCTGGCGGGCAAGATCATCTCAAAAAGGGATGTTTTGAGCGCTCCGAAGGTCATTCTGTCGCTTCTCTCGAACGTGAACACTAACATGAGCGTCAGGCAGGTCCTGGGGCTGTCGCTCGCGATGAGGCAGTCTTTCGACATAGGGAACATAGAAATGACTTCCATCCCCGGAGAATCGATCGTGATAGACAAGGTCTATTACATGAAACCGAACATTGCCGAAGTGGAGCGGATAACGCGCCGGTATTTGAGGAGCGGCATAATGAAAAAAAGAACCCTTGTGAACGGAGGGAATTGGAGTAGCTAAGAAAAAGATCGATCTGGTTGAAAGCATCTGCGGCTTCCTGGACAGCAAGCAAGCCGCCGATATCAGCGTTATCGACATTTCCAAGTTCTCGTCGATCACCGATTATTTCATCATAGCGACGAGCGGATCCACTCCCCAGACAAGGGCTTTGACCAGGGCGGTTGATGAGGGGCTTGAAAATCTCGGGATAAAGGCCCCGCAGTGGCAGGGAAAGATCGAATCGAACTGGCTTATTCTTGACCTGGGAAACATTATAGTTCATATTATGGCGTCGGAAGAGCGCAAGAAATACAGTCTTGAGGAGAT
>CAYHAH010000063.1:0-13732 GCA_964354575.1 uncultured bacterium | reverse complement strand
TGCCATCGGCGCAAGGGATTTCCTCATCGCATTTAATGTCAACCTGGATACCGATGATCTTGAGATTGCAAAGGACATCGCAAAAAGGATAAGGGAAAAGGACGGGGGACTTCCGGGAATAAGAGCTCTCGGGGTGCCGCTTAATTCAAAAGGGATAGTACAGGTGACTATAAACCTGACCCACTACAAGAAAACCTCGCTGAAAGTCCTGATGGACAGGGTGAAGAAGGAATGCGAGGCGAAAAAAATCGCGATCCTTAACACCGAGATCGTCGGCCTTGTCCCGAAGGACGCCGCTTTCCCCGGCATGAAGGAATATCTGATGCTGGAGGACTTTGACGAGGGAAAGATACTGGAAACTTATTTATGAGCGAAGAACTGTCAAAAATATACGAGCCAAAGTCAGTCGAGGAAAAGTGGTATAAAATATGGGAAGAAAACGGATATTTTAAGCCCGATGGATCCTCGAAATCCGCGCCGTTCGTCATCGTCATCCCGCCTCCGAACATAACCGGCTCGCTTCACATGGGACACGCGCTTGATAACACGATCCAGGACATTCTCATAAGATTTAACCGCATGAAGGGCATCAGGACGCTCTGGGTGCCGGGGACCGACCATGCCGGCATCGCCACGCAAAACGTTGTGGAAAAGGAGCTGGCGAAGGAGAAAAAGAGGAAAGAAGACATCGGCAGGGAAAAATTCATCGAGATGGTATGGAAGTGGAAGGAAAAGTTCGGCGGGCAGATCACGATGCAGCTGAGGCGCCTCGGGGCATCCTGCGACTGGAGCAGGGAGCGGTTCACCATGGACGAGGGATTGTCGAAAGCTGTCAGGAAAGCTTTCGTTTCCCTGTTTAACGACGGCCTCATTTACCGCGGAAAAAGGATAATCAACTGGTGCCCCAGGTGCAAGACAGCCATCTCCGATATCGAGGTGGAATACACGGAGGAGAACGGGAAGCTGTGGTACCTGAAATATCCGGTCGAGGGTTCAAATGAATTCATTACCGTTGCCACTACAAGACCGGAAACAATGCTTGGGGACGTGGCTGTAGCGGTCAACCCGGCAGACGCGAGATATAAGCATTTTATCGGGAAGATGCTGGTCCTTCCGCTTGTCGGAAGAAGGATCCCCGTGGTAAAAGACGACTTTGTTGATCCAACATTTGGCACAGGCGCCGTTAAAGTTACTCCCGCCCATGATCCAAACGACTATGAGATAGGGATCCGTCACAACCTTCCGCAAATAATAATGATGCATCATGACGGGAAAATTCATGTAAGCCATTTTCCGAAGGAAGAGCAGAAAGACATAGCTTCTTACGAAGGGGTCGACCGTTTAAAGTTAAGAGACATCATCGCGGCTGACCTTGAAAAGGGCGGATACCTTGAAAAGATCGAGGATTACAAGAACAAGGTCGGCAGGTGCTACAGGTGCAAGACAATAATAGAGCCGTATCTATCCGACCAGTGGTTCATAAGGATGGAAGATCTGGTGAGGCCTGCGATCCAGGCCGTGGAAGACAAGAGCATTCAATACATTCCCGACCGCTGGACAAAGGTTTACCTGAACTGGATGGAGAACCACCGCGACTGGTGCATTTCCCGCCAGATATGGTGGGGCCACCGCATCCCGGCATGGACGTGCGGATGCGGGCATATTATCGTATCAGAGGAAACCCCGACAAAGTGCGACAGATGCGGCAATTCAAAATTGACGCAGGATCCTGATGTGCTGGACACCTGGTTCTCGTCGTCGCTGTGGCCGTTCTCGACGCTAGGCTGGCCCGCCTCCGTCAAGACTTCGGCGGGCAGGCCGGATGAATATACGGGAGACCTTGAGACATATTATCCGACAACCGTCCTCGTCACCGGCTACGACATCATCACTTTCTGGGTATCAAAGATGATCGTCATGGGGCTCAAGTTCATGAAGAAAGAGCCTTTCTCGAAGATATTCATTCACGGCCTCATAAGGGACATCACCGGAAAGAAGATGAGCAAGTCGCTTGGCAACGTCATTGATCCATTGAATGTTATCGACAGGGTAGGGGCAGACGCGTTGCGCTTTGCCTTGATATCGTTGATCTCAGGACAGGGGCAGGACATCAAGTTATCGGAAGAAAAGATAACGGAAGCCCGAAACTTCAGCAACAAGATCTGGAATGCGGCAAGATTCATATTGGGCAAGGGGACAGGGGGCAAGGGGCAAGGGTCAGCATTTGCCGACAAGTGGATATTGAGCAGCTTCAACAGGACGGTCGGTGAAATCACGGAGGAGCTTGAGGAGTTCGATCTCGGGGAAGCTGCTAGGAAGCTCTATGACTTTATCTGGAGCGAGTTCTGCGACTGGTATGTTGAAATGTCAAAGATCGATGCCTCGCAGAAAGTTCTTATCGAAGTCTTTGAGGGAACAATGAGGCTTCTGCATCCGTTCATGCCGTTCATTACCGAGGAAATTTGGCAGAAAATGATAAGTGAAAATAGTGATATTGTTTACAAGCAATCTAAAAGATGGAAAATGCTTGATAAGCAAACAATAATGTTGTCAGATTGGCCGAAAGTTGATAAAGGTTCAATTGACAGCAAAATTGAAGAAGAAATGGCGATCGTAAAAGATATTGTCAGGGCGATCAGGAATATCAGGGCATCATTGAACATCCCGCACTCGAAAGAGCTCTCCGCGCATATTATTACAAATAAAAAGATCAGTGCTGATCAGTCAAGATATATCAAATCACTTGCCAGGCTTGAAAAGATCGATATCTCATCAAAGTCAGGTAAAAAGATCGAAGGATCTGCCGCTGCCGTTCTTTCCGGGATCAGCATATACATTCCTCTCAAAGGGATCATCGATCTGGACAAGGAGATCGAGCGACTTAAGGGGAAGATCACCGGGCTTGACTCGGAGATCGAAAAGGTAAAACAAAGGATCTCCGCAAACCAGAACGTGCCTGAGGACGTATTAAACGAGTGGAAGGGCAGGGCGGAAGAATTTACAAAGCAGAAAGAAACGCTTCAGGCCCAGATCAAATCTCTTTCTTCGTGATGTTTCCCGTATCCCTTATGATCTTATAGATCCTTTTTATTTCTTTGGTCTTGCCGTTTTCATCCACGTCAAGCATCAGCCCGTTGAACAGGCCGGGTCCTTTGTCTTCCGGCTCAAAGTGCTCCGGCATGGACAGCACGAATCTCTTGATTATCTGTTCCTTTTGCACACCTATTATGGAATCGTATGCACCTACCATTCCCGCATCCGTTATGAAGGCGGTCCCCTTTGGCAGTATCCTTTCATCCGCCGTCTGGATGTGGGTGTGCGTACCGATCACCGCGGAAACTTTTCCGTCAAGGTACCAGGCGAGTGCGTTCTTTTCGGAAGTCGCCTCCCCGTGGAAATCAACCAGTATTATAGGGGTTTCGCTCTTCATTTTTTGCACGAGCGAGTTAGCCGCGTGGAACGGGCAGTCAATGCACGGCATGAACACCCTTCCGAGGAGGTTTGTGACGCCGTACTTGACCCCCTTTACCGAGAAAACATCGAAGCCTTTTCCGGGGACGCCTTCGGGGTAGTTTGCAGGCCGTATGAGGTTCGGGCAGGAGGAAATGTCCGGCAGGAATTCTCTCCTGTCCCAGATGTGATTTCCCATCGTTATGACATCGATGCCCATGTTCATGAGCTCGTCATATACTTTTTTGGTTATCCCGACCCCCGCGGCCGCATTCTCGCCGTTGGCTATGACGACGTCCGGTGAGAACTCCTCCTTAAGTTTGGGAAGAAGCTCCCTTACGATCGTGCGTCCCGGACGCCCCACAATGTCTCCGATGAAAAGTATCTTCATTTTGCCGTGTCCGTTGCCCTTGTTTCCCTTATGACCGTCACTTTTACCTCTCCTGGGTAATCAAGCTCGGCCTCGATCTTTCTTGCGACATCATACGCCAGTTTTGTCGCCTTAACATCATCAAGCTTGTCCGGCTGGACGAGGATCCTTACTTCCCTTCCGGCCTGAATGGCGTAGCATTTTTCAACCCCTTCAAAAGAGCAGGCGACTTTTTCAAGATTTTCGAGCCTCTTGATGTATGCCTCCAGGGTATCCCTTCTGGCGCCAGGCCTTGAAGCAGAGATGGCATCCGCTACCGCCACTATCACGGCTTCGGCGGTGCGCGCTTCCTCGTCTCCGTGGTGCGCGGCTATCGCGTGGAGCACTTCAGGCGATTCTCCGGCTTTTTGCGCGAATGTTACACCGAGCTTTGTATGCGTTCCTTCGGCCTCCTGGTCGATCGCTTTTCCTATGTCGTGGAGAAGTCCGGCCCTTTTCGCCAGTTTGACGTTGACCCCGAGTTCGGCGGCGATCATTCCGGCGATCTTTGAAACTTCTATGGAGTGCTGGAGAACGTTCTGGCCGTAGCTTGTCCTGTACCTCAGTCGCCCGAGCATCTGTATCAATACCGGAGGGAGCCCGTGAACGTCCGCTTCAAAAGTCGCGCGTTCGCCGTGTTCCCACATTGCCGCCTTCAGCTCTTCCTTTGACTTGTTGTACATTTCCTCGACCCTGGCGGGGTGGATCCTTCCGTCGGCGATGAGTTTTGTGAGCGTCAGCCTTGCCGTTGCCCTTCTTACCTGATCGAACCCCGATATGATGACCGCCTCGGGAGGATCGTCCACTATAAGGTCGACTCCCGTCAGAGTTTCAAATGCCCTGATGTTCCTTCCCTCGCGTCCGATGATGCGTCCTTTCATTTCCTCGTTCGGGAGCTCCACCACGGTGACGGTGGATTCAACAACGTGGTCAACCGCGCAGCGCTGTATGGCGGTGGAGAGTATCTCCTTTGCCAGCTTGTCCGAATCCTTTTTGAGCTGTTCCTCCTTCGCCTTTATCAGCAATGCCGCTTCGCGGTCGATGTCCTTTTCAAGGTTGCTTAAAAGTGTTTTTATACCTTCCTCGCGGGTCAAGCCGGACACTTTTTCAAGTTCCTTCACGTGCTTTACCCTGAGCTCTTCAAGCATGGCCCTGACCTTTTCTATGTCATCTTCCGCTGACCTGAGCTTCTTTCTCGCCTCCTCTATGTTCTTCTCCCTCGCGTCGATGCTCTCCTCACGCTGGAGCAGCCGTTTTTCAAGGTTGAAGAGCTCCGCCTTCCTTTCCTTCGTTTCGCGCTCGAAATCCTGCCTTTGCTTGAGCGCTTCGTCCTTCGCTTCAATTATCGCCTCTCTCCTCTTTGTCTCGGCGTCGCGCTTTGCGTCTTCCATGATGCGCTTTGCCGTTTCCTGCGCGACGCGTATTTTCTGCTCCGCCAAGCCCCTTCGGATGACCATATAAGCTACAAGCAGCGCAAAAACTATCAGCGCCAGCAGCGAACCGTATATAAAACCAATGAGATTCATTTAACTCGACCTCCTATTTCCTTTTTGCTTCGACTACTTCCTTTTTCGGCGGATTCACAATGTATTTCCTCAGTTCACTCTCGATCTTTTTTGCCAGTTCCCTGTTTCCTTCCAGCGCTCTTACGCTGTTCTCCCATCCCAGTCCCAGTTTTTCTTCCTTATAGGTGAACGACGCTCCGCTTTTTTCTATTATTCCCGCTGCAATGGATGTATCAAGCAGGTCCGCGAACTTCGAGATCCCCTCGCCGTGGATCAGGGTGAAAAAGGCTTCCCTGAACGGAGGGGCAACTTTGTTCTTCACGACCTTTACCTTTACCTTTGTGCCGATTATCCTGTCCGCCTCTTTTATCTTTTCGCTCGCCCTTACTTCCAGCCTCACGGAGGAGTAGAACTTTAATGCTCTTCCGCCGGGAGTCACCTCGGGGTTGCCGAACATTATCCCGACCTTTTCCCTCAGCTGGTTTATGAATATCATCACGGTCTTCCCCTTGCTTATGACTGCGGTCAATTTCCTCAATGCTTTTGACATGAGCCTTGCCTGAAGTCCTATCTGGGTGTCGCCCATCTCGCCGTCAACTTCCGCCTTGGGCACAAGCGCCGCGACCGAATCGATGACGATAATGTCAACCGCTCCCGATCTTACGAGAGTCTCGGCTATCTCAAGGGCCTGTTCCCCGTAATCCGGCTGGGAGATCAGGAGATTGTTTATGTCCACTCCCAGCTTTTGAGCGTATACCGGAGAGATCGCGTGTTCGGCGTCAATGAAAGCCGCGATGCCGCCTCTCTTCTGGGCTTCCGCTATTGCCTGCAGCGATACCGTGGTTTTTCCCCCGCCCTCCGGGCCGTATATTTCTATGATCCTTCCTTTCGGGAACCCTCCGACACCAAGTGCAATATCCAATGAGAAGACCCCTGACGGGATCACCTCCACATCAAGCTTTGACGCCTTATCCATCCTCATTATGGAACCTTTGCCGCAGCTCTTCTCTATCTGCGTTATAGCCATTTCCAATGCCTTCTTTTTTTCATCAGCCATTACTATCATCTCCTCTTAAATTTGTTGAGCTTTGTCCGCCTCAGGCGGACAACGGCCCTTCGGGCCTGCTCCCCAATATTTATAAAACTATCTTTTCAACTTCCTCATAGATGGGGCCGCTTCTCCTGAGCGTGCTCTTCATCAAGGAAATATTTTTTACCGTAAAACCGCCGTATTCCGCTTTTGTATTTTTCTCAACGTAGGCACAGAGCGCTTCAGGGTCTATTTTCTCCTTGACCCTGCCTATCGTCAGGTGAGGCGAAAATTCCCTGGCCTCTCCCTCCCTGTAGCCTTCTTTCGAAAGCCCTTCTTCCAACTTTTCAGACAGTTCTTTTACCCGATCCCCTCCTTCATCAATTCCCACCCACACGACCCTGGGCCGCCTCGCGTCCGGGAAAACTCCCAGACCCGCGAAGCTCACTTTTATCGTCCCGAAATCTTTGGCCAGATCCGTAAGCGATCCGGTCAAGCCCTCTATCTTCCTGTCCTCCACCCACCCAAGGAACTTCAGCGTTATGTGCAGGTTCTTTTTGTCGACCCACTTCATGGGCGCAAGGGTCACCTTCATCTCGCCGATGCTTTTTTCAATGTTATCCTTGATGTCCTCGGGTATTTCTATCGATACGAATGTCCTCATATTTTATGCAGGACCTCTTCCCCGCCGAGATGCAGCCACAGAAGCCCCAGTGCCGCCGCAGCCGCCTTTTCCCTGATCTCTCCTCTTCCGCCGGTGAGATGCAGTTCCTTGAAAACGGTCCCCTGGTCGGACGCGAGGCCGATGTAAGTCAGCCCTATCGGCTTAGGCGGGACCGTGCTCGTGGGTCCGGCTATCCCCGTTACCGAAAGCCCGATGTCCGTCCTGTATCTTTTTTTTATTCCCTCCGCCATTGCCACCGCCACTTCCTTGCTCACGGGGCTTCCCTGCGCGATCGCGCTTGCCGGCACTCCCAGCTCCATGACCTTTATCCTGTTATGGTAGCAGACGATGCCGCCGATGAAAAAGTCCGAGCTTCCCGGCTGGCTCGTGAGCTTGCTCGATAGAAGGCCTCCGGTAAGCGATTCGGCCACCGCGACGGTCTTTTTCGTCTTCTTCAGCAGCTCGGCGACCTCCGACTCGGTGGTCTTTCCTATGACGGAAAGCACCCGCGTAAAGAAATCCTCAAGCTTTATCTCAGATTCACCCACGTAACAGCTCCCAATTCTTCGCGAAATACTCGATACCAGACACGACCGTTAATATCACCCCGACCCAGAGGACCAGGTTCCCGTACGGCAGATTCAATATCAGCATCGCGACAGCCACATCGAGCAGCGCGGTCTTGTACTTGCCCAGTTTATCCGCAGCAATTATCTTGCCGGATGAACTTGCGGCAAGCCTCAGCCCTGTCACTGCGAAATCCCTCACGATGATCATTATCACCGGAATGGATGAGACCCATCTTATCTCCACCAGGCAAAGCAAAGCTGAGATCACCAGTATCTTATCCGCAAGGGGATCAATGAACTTTCCCACCGCGGTTTCCTGTTTCAGCTTTCTCGCGAGCCAACCGTCCAGCGCGTCGGAAGCCGCTACAGCGGCGAAGATCACTACAGCAATGATATTGCCGTTAGGAAAATGAGGCGACAGCAAAAAGAAGACCAGGAGGGGGATAAATATTATTCTTAAAAGGGTAACCGAATTCGGCAGGTTCAAGTAACAAGGATGCCGGAAAGATCATACGGGCCCGAACCCGTTACCTTGACAGACACGATCTTCCCGTTTGGAACACATTTATTCAGCTTAACAACGCCGTCGATCTCCGGAGCGTCCATATAGGAGCGCCCCAGTCTTCCTTCTGCCAGTACTTTGATAACTTTTCCTACCATGTTCTTTAGAGACTTTGCAGAAATCTCGCGTTGCAAGCGCATTAACTTATGAAACCTTTGATCCTTTATCCGCCCGCCAATTTGATCCCCCAACTTAGCTGCGGAAGTGCCTGATTCCCTGCTGTACCTGAAAACTCCCAGTCTCTCAAACCTCTCTTCCTTGATAAATGCCTTTAAATTATTAAAATCGGAACTTGATTCGCCGGGATACCCGACTATCACCGAAGTTCTTATTGCTATCCCCGGAATTGCCCTCCTTAGTTTTTCAACTAACTCTTTCAGTTTATAAGCGGAAATCCTCCGCCTCATTGACCGGAGAATCCTATCACAGGAATGCTGGATTGGCAAGTCAAGATATTTGACTATTTTGGGCTCTTTTGCCATCTCCTCGATAAGCTCATTCGTCACATGGGCGGGGTGGGCGTACATTATGCGGATCCATTCAAGACCCCTTATGGCGGCCAGTCTCTTACATAATATATGTAAAGAGGGCTTCCCGTAGATATCGGCGCCGTACATGGTGGTATCCTGTGCGACAAGAACGGCCTCTTTGAGGCCTTTTTTGACCAGGTCTTTTACCTCGCTGATTATCGACTCCATCGGCCGGCTTTGATATTTACCCCTCAAGCTCGGTACAATGCAGTAGGAGCATCGGTTGTTGCATCCGTCTGCTATCTTAATATATGCGTAATAACTCGGAGTTGCTTTTATCCTCGGTGTCTTATGGGTGAAAAGGCAGTGGGTGCCGTCGAGAAGTGATATTCTTTTCTGCCTGCCGAGGTTCTTCAGTACATAGATGATCTTATCAACACTTCCAGGGCCAACGATAGCATCGATCTCCTCATATTTATCGAACAGTTCATTTTTATATCTCTTCGGGAGACATCCGACAACGACCAAAAACTTAAGCTTTCCTTTGGATTTCAGCCTGCCGGTTTCCCTGATGATCTCGAATGCCTCGTCCCTGGCGTCGCCGATGAAGGCGCAGGTATTGATGATCATAATTTCGGCTTCATTTTGATTATTGGTTATCTGATAGCCGGAATCTACAAGAAGGCCGAGGATGGCTTCGGTGTCAGTGAGATTTTTCGGGCAGCCGAGTGAGATTACGCCGACTTTCATTTGAAGTTCACTGCGGGACCACTATGTTAACAAGTTTCTTCGGGACATAAATTGTCTTGATGATCTTTTTCCCCTCAATAAATTGTTTCACTTTAGCACTTGAAGCAGCCAGCTTTTTTATCTCGTCCTCGGAAGCATCGGATGCGACTACAATATTGTCCCTCAATTTGCCGTTGACCTGAATGACGATAGTAATTTCTTCCTCTTTGATAAGCTCGACATTATATTTCGGCCAGGGTTGTTTGTGAATCGACGGTTTTCCTCCGATATTCTGCCATAACTCCTCGGTCATGTGCGGCGCAAAAGGCGCTAAGATTAAAAGTAAATTATTGGCAAGATCTTTATTCAAGCTCTCGAGGGATAAAACTTCATTCACCAGAATCATCATCGCTGATATTGCTGTATTGAATCTCAGATTCTCGATATCCTCACCGACCTTCTTTATCGTCTTGTGGAGAAGAGACTCGATATTCTTCGGCAGCGGTTTATCATCGATCTTTTTATCAAACGATCTCCAGACCTTCTCAAGGAACCTTCTTATCCCCATTATCCCCTGCGTCGACCACGGCTTTACCATCTCCAGCGGTCCCATGAACATCTCGTACATCCTGAAAGCGTCGGCTCCGTGCTCGCCGATGACATCATCCGGATTTATGACATTGCCCAGCGACTTGGACATCTTCCGGCCGTCTTCCGCCAGTATCAAACCCTGATTCGTCAGCTTTTTGAACGGCTCATCACTTGGCACAGCGCCGATATCATGCAGGAACATGTACCAGAACCTTGAATAAAGAAGATGGAGCACGGCATGTTCTGCTCCGCCGATGTAGTGATCTACGGGCATCCAGTACTTGATCTTTTCCTTGTCTGCCAGGGCTTCGCCGTTCTTCGGGTCGAGGTACCTCAGGAAATACCAGTTCGATCCCGCCCACTGGGGCATGGTATTGGTTTCCCTTTTGGCGGGGCCTTTGCACTTCGGGCATTTTGTGTTGACCCATTCCTTGATATTTGCGAGCGGAGACTCGCCTGTGCCCGTCGGTTCGTATTTTTTAACATCAGGAAGCTTCAGCGGAAGTTCAGATTCAGGGATCGCGACAACACCGCATTTCGGACAGTGCACCACAGGTATCGGCTCGCCCCAGTATCTCTGGCGCGAGAACACCCAGTCGCGGAGCTTGTAATTGACGGTCTTCTTTCCGACGCCTTTCTTTTCAAGGTCTCTCGATATTTTTTCCTTGAATTCTTCCGTCTTCAGCCCGTCATACTTGCCTGAATTGACCGCCACCCCATCCTCGACATAGGCTTCCTTCAACTCATAAGGCTTGGCATCCTTTGAAACGACCTGGATTATCTTGAGGCCGAACTTGGTGGCGAACTCAAAGTCCCGCTCGTCATGCGCCGGAACGGCCATAATGGCGCCGGTGCCGTAGCTTAAAAGCACATAATCGGATATCCAGATGGGGATCTTTTGATCATTGACCGGATTCACGGCGTAAGCGCCGGTGAACACTCCGCTCTTCGATTTTAACAAGTGCTCTCTTTCGATGTCGCTTTTCTGACGGGATTTCTCTATATATTCCTGGACCTCATCAACATGCTCGTCCGTTGTTATCTCAAGCACCAGAGGATGTTCGGGCGCCATTACCATGTAAGTCGCGCCGAAAAGCGTGTCGGGCCTTGTCGTGAAAACCCTCAAGACTTCCTTGAAACCGTCGATCTTGAAATCAACTTCGGCGCCGGTCGACTTCCCGATCCAGCTCCTCTGCATGAGCTTTATCGGCTCCGGCCAATCCAGCTTATCGAGTCCTTCCAGGAGACGATCGGCATAAGCCGTTATCTTCAGCATCCACTGGCGCATGTCTTTTTTTGTAACGGCCGTTCCGCACCTGTTGCAGGCGCCGTCGACAACCTCCTCGTTTGCTAGCCCCGTCTTGCAGGAAGGGCACCAGTTGATCGGCACGGTAGCCTCGTAAGCCAGGCCCTTCTCGAAAAGCTTCAGGAAAATCCACTGGGTCCACTTGAAATAATCAGGGTCGGTCGTGTTGAGCTCCCTGTCCCAATCGTAGGAAAACCCGATGCTCTTGATCTGGCGCTTGAATGTTTCTATGTTCTTCTCCGTGGCGATCCGCGGATGAATGCCCGTTTTTATCGCGTAATTCTCGGCCGGCAGCCCGAAAGCATCCCAGCCCATCGGGTGGAGAACGTTAAAACCTTTCATCCTTTTATATCTCGACAGGATGTCAGATGCCGTGTATCCCTCGGGATGGCCTACATGGAGGCCGGCGCCGGAGGGGTAGGGGAACATGTCGAGGCAGTAAAATCTTTTTTCTTTCGGGAACTTGGGATCTTCGGCGCATTTATAGGTCTTGTCCTTGTCCCAGAAGTCCTGCCACTTCTTTTCTATGGTTTTGTGGTCATATTCGATCATGAAGCTATTATATCAAATCCGAAGCACGAAATACGAAATCCGAAGGAATATTTAAATTCGAATTTCAAATACCAAAAGGGTTTTGAAGATTTGAATTTTAAGCATTCGTATTTCCTTAGGATTTCTCCCGCCTCCTTATTATAAAAATAAGATGTGTTGCGGGATCCCGCTTTGCGGGAGATATTCGAATTTCTGATTTATTATTAGGCGGTCGTGCTGAAGCTTGAGGAATCCCATTTAGGCGGCTCTTTCGGATAAACTATTTTCCCATTGATCATGTCCCTTATCATGCCGGCGAGTTTTGTCATTTCATTTGGCGCGGATTCGGCAAGACTGGGCTTTTCAGGGCTCAGGTACATCTGTTCCACCAGCCGTTCATCAACTATTTTGATCGGCACCTGAGTGATCTCGCCCTTGTCCACTTCCCAGGCGTAAAGTTCCGGATCATATCTGTCAGCCAGGCCGACAATGAAAAGGTATCTCTGGTTGTGTGAAAGGTCCTCTTTTGACGGATAAGGAATGCCTTTAGGATGGCTGTGATAAATGCCGTAATACTCTAGATCGTACTTTGCCAAAAAGCGGAATCCCCTGTCAAGATCATCTGCGGTCATTCCAAATGTTTGGGTCCTGTCATACAGATATTGATTGAATACGGGAAGCACGCCGAGGATCACATCTTCCCTCCCGCCGAGTATCCCGCCCGCCTCCTGCGGGAAACATGCCTGTGCCTGGTTCATTATCAGATCGTACTGTCTTTTGGTTATCGTGAACATTTCAAATGATTATACCAGCATTAATGTGCTTATGGTATAATCCACGAAATCATGCCAATAATTGTACAGAAATACGGCGGAACATCAGTCAGCTCAGTGGAGCGCATAAAGAGCGTCGCGGCAAGGATAACTGCTTCGAAAGCCGCCGGCAATGATGTGGTCGTGATAGTTTCCGCAATGGGCGACACGACCGACGAACTGATAGGCCTGCTACATCAGGTAACGGATAACGCCGATCCTAGAGAATATGACATGCTTCTTTCCACCGGTGAGCAGGTTTCAGCTGCGCTTCTCACGATGGCTATCCACGCTCTCGGTTTCAAGGCCGTTTCATTGACGGGGTGGCAGGCCGGCGTCCATACGGAAGACATACCGTCCAAAGCGCGCATCACCCACATAAAACTCGACAGGATCCATAAGGAATTGAGCGAAGGCAGGATCGTCGTGGTGACCGGCTTCCAGGGGATAGACAGCCGAGGGGACATAACCACTATAGGGAGAGGCGGATCCGATACTTCCGCCGTGGTCATTGCGTCGGCGCTCAAGGCGGATGTCTGCGAGATATATACCGATGTGGACGGGGTTTATACCGCCGACCCCAGGATCGTGAAGGACGCAAAAAAATTAAAATATGTTTCTTATGACGAGATGCTTGAGCTTGCGAGCCTGGGTGCGCAGGTGCTCCACCCAAGGTCAGTCGAATGCGCGAAGAACTACGGCCTTGTCATACATCTGCGCTCAAGCATGTCCGATGTTGAAGGGACTTATATCAAGGAGGTATCCGAAATGGAAAAGAAAGATGTTGTGTCCGGGGTGGCGATCGACTCGAATATTGCGAAAGTGGGCATACTGAAAATTCCGGACAAGCCGGGTATAGCCGCAAAACTTTTCAAGGCCCTCGGGGACGAGAAGATAAACGTTGACATGATCATCCAGAGCATTCACTCGTCCGGTTCGTTGGCCGATATGGCGTTCACCGTGGCAAAGCCCGACATGAAAAAATCGGTTGAAGTGACCAAAAAGGTGGCGGCCGAGCTTGGCGCAAAGGCTCGTCTTGCCGGAGCCTTGAAGGCCGATGAGCATCACCCGCAGCGGCCGCTTGGCCGCCAGCGCCGCCGGCCC
>CAYHAH010000062.1:0-9046 GCA_964354575.1 uncultured bacterium | reverse complement strand
CAGCGTCGTGTGAAGCAGCTCTTCAAGGTTCTTTCCGGCTTTCTTGTATTCCTTTTCGATGAACTCGATGTCTTTTTGGGACAGGTCCTTCGTTTTCATCAGCTGGTTCACGAAGTACCTGTAGCCGAGGTCCGAGGGGATCCTTCCGGAGGAGGTGTGAGGGTGCTTCAGGAACCCTTCTTCTTCGAGCTGTGCCATTTCATTCCTGATCGTGGCGGGCGAGATGTCGCGCATGTATTTCTCGCGTATCGCCTCGGAGCTGACCGGCTCGGCTCTTTGGAGGTAGTCGTTCACTACGGCTCCGAGTATTTTTTGTTTTCTTGCGTCCAGGGTTTTCATGTTGGCACTCCTATAAAGCGAGTGCTAATTTTAGCACGGCGAACGGCGGAAAACAAATGCTATTTATTTCTTCCCCGCTTTATGCTAAAATCAGCGTTCTGATGTGGAAACAGATAAAAAAGCATAAATTTGCGTATATGTTCCTTCTTCCGACGGCGACCGCGATGTTCTTCCTGCATTTCCTGCCCATAGTTCAGGGCTTTTACATGTCTTTCCTGCAGCTTAACCAGTTCACGCTTGGCAGGTACCTTCTTGCGCCGTTCGTGGGGCTTGAAAATTATTATAACGTGCTGGTAAACGCGCAAAGCCCCATGAGGCTCGGTCTTCTGGAAGCGGTCAGGAATACCGTAATCTACACGATAGCCGTGACGCTTGGCACGCTGTGGGTCCGGCTGATCGTTGCATTGATGGTCAACATGAAATTCAGGGGCAGGTCGATCGTCAGGACGCTTTTTTTGTTCCCGTGGATAGTACCCACTTATGTCACAGGCCTTCTCTGGGGATTCATGTGGCAGAAAAATATCGGCATCATAAACGTTGCGCTTGTCGACATACTGCATATTCTTCCCTCGAAGCCTTTCTGGCTGCTGGGGCCGAACACCCTCTGGGCGATAATCATCCCGACCGTCTGGAGATACTGGCCGCTTTCAATGCTGATGCTTCTGGCGGGACTTCAGACGATACCCGACGAGCTGTACGAGGCTGCGGACATAGACGGGGCGTCGCCGTGGAGAAAATTCTGGATGATCACTTTCCCGCTGCTGAAGCCCGTCTGGGCGATCCTTATACTTTTCGGCCTTATATATAATGTATATTCATTCAATATCGTTATCATGATGTTCGGGTTCGGCGCCGGATTCCCGGGCGAATGGGGCGACCTCATGATGACCGACATATTCAGGAATTCATTCCAGAGATGGGACTTCGGATCGGGAGCGGCCACTTCGGTCCTGCTGCTTATTGTCATGATCTTCATCGTCAATATCTGGTTCAGGTACTATAAGTCTTCTGAAGAATACAGATAAATCACAATATACAATTTCCAAATTACAAACAATACACAATTTACAATGAATGAAACAAAAAAACGACTTTATTTGTGTTTTATATATTGTAATTTGATTGTGATTTGTTTATTGGGATTTGTAATTTCTTTTCCAATAAGTTATAATAATTTTCTCTAATAAATAAGAGATTAGAAGGAGATAATATTAATGCCGAAAGTATACTTAATTGACGTGACGAACAGGGACGGGGTGCAGACATCGCGACTGGGCCTGGCGAAGCTTGAAAAGACCATCATAAATCTGATGCTGAATGAAATGGGGGTTTTCCAGTCGGAATTCGGCTTCCCTTTTACGAAGCATGAACAGAATTATATCAACGCGAACCTTGAACTGGCGGAAATGGGCGTGATCAAACCCATCAGGCTCGAAGGCTGGTGCAGGGCGATCAAGAAAGACGTTGATCTTGCATACAAGCTGGTCCCGAAGATAAAGCACCTGAACCTTTCGATCTCAACATCGAACATCATGCTTGAGAGCAAATTCCTGGGGAAAATGAGCAAGCCGGATGTAATTGCAAAAATGCAGGAAGCCGTAAAGGCGGCGTACGGCTACGGCGCGGAAACGGTCGGCGTGAACGCGGAGGACGCGTCCAGGTCCGACATCGATTTTCTGGTAGAATTTGGACAAGCGGGAAAATCGGTCGGGGCGAAGCGCATGAGGTACTGCGACACTCTGGGTGCCGATGACCCGAAAACCATATATGACCGGATTTATCAGATCGCGGAGAAAACGAAGATGCCGATAGAGCTTCATTGCCACAATGACCTTGGAATGGGGGTTGCGTGTTCCATTGAGGGAGCCAGGGGCGCCGTTGACGCCGGACAGGATGCATATATAAACACGACAGTGAACGGGGTCGGGGAGCGGGCGGGAAATGCCGATATGCTCTCGGTCCTGCTGGCGCTGAAGTATTCGAGCGGATTGATCGGCAAAGGGTATTTTCCGGAAAACATAGACCTTTCGAAGGCCTGGGAGATAGCCAATTACGCTTCCTACGCTTTCAGGATACCCATCCCGATAAACCAGGTGGGAGTGGGCGCGAACGCTTTTGCGCACGAATCCGGCATCCACGCCGACGGCGCGCTGAAGGACAGAAGGAACTACGAGCTGTATGAATATGAGGAGCTCGGGAGGGGCCAGCCGGAGATCGTAGAAACGGGGCGAATGATAACGGTGGGAGAGTACAGCGGAATAAAGGGTTTCAGGAATGTTTTCGGCAAGCTTGAGGTTGAATTCAAGGATGACGCGGAAGCGGAGAAGGTGCTCGAGCTGGTCAGGTACGCGAATGTGCACACGCAAAAGCCGCTGACGAGAAGAGAACTTTTATTCGTCGCAAAATATCCCGAACAGGCAAGAAAGATAATGACGGTAGCGCCTTAATGCGAGTATTAATGATACTTGGAAGCGACTCCGACATCCCTCAGATGGAGGGGACAAAGAAGCTTCTTGCCCAATTTAAGATACCTTTCGACCTGGTCGTGGCTTCAGCCCACAGGAACCCGAAAAAAGTAGCCAAGATTGCTTCACAGGCCGACGCAAAGTATGACCTTGTGATCGCCGCGGCAGGCGGGGCGGCTCATCTTCCCGGCGTTGTTGCGGCAAATACGACCCTTCCTGTCATCGGTGTCCCGATCGAGACAAAGTCGCTGTCCGGTTTTGATTCGCTTTACTCCATAGTGCAAATGCCTTCGGGGATCCCGGTCGCGACCGTTGCGATAGGCGGGGCTAAAAATGCCGCGATACTTGCGGCTCAGATATTGAGCCTTAAATATCCCAAGATCAAGACCGCTCTTAAAGCCTTGAAGCGAAAGATGGAGAAGGGAGTGAAGATATAATGGCGAACTGGGTTGATGTTATTGCGGTGATAGCGATCGTTACCTTTGTCTTCTACGGCATACAGCGCGGAATAATGAGGGCGTTTCTGGATGTTTTCGCCGTGCTCATCGCCATATTTTTCTCCGGTCAGTTATACAGGATGCTCTCAACTTCGATAATGCCGTTCCTGAAGGTTCAGGATGTTTCCGTATATGCGGTAACCTTCATAGTTTTTTGGGTAATATCATTCGTGGTTCTTGAGCTTTTTGTCGGCTACATAATGAAGCTGGTGAAGATATCCTTTATCGGCCTCGTGGAATCGCTTGGCGGCGCGCTTCTTGGTTTCATACAGGGTATCTTGATCGTGGGAATAGCGATCCAGCTCTGCCTGATGCTCCCTCTTGCCGCCGGGATCAAGGATATTTTTTCGACATCGATCTCCAAGAGGATCTCAGTGCCGACCCTTACAAGATCTTACCTGTCAATTTTTGGGATGTTCCCGAAAATAGATTTTGTCCAGCAGAGGATCCAGGTGATCCAGGAGAAAGTTATCCCCGCCATCCCGTCAAAGGAAAACGTTACGCCCGTCCCGAAAGCCAAAACCCCGAGATTATAATGAGGGTCCTTTCGAGGGCATTCTACGGCAGGAACACGGCTGTTGTTGCGAAGCAGCTTCTCGGCAAATATCTGATAAGGAAGATCGGCGCCCGCAAAATGATCGGCAAGATCGTCGAGACGGAAGCTTACTTTCAGGATGATCCCGCAAGCCACGCGTACCGCGGGAAGACAGAGCGCTCCGCTCCAATGTTCGAGCATCCAGGCCACGCTTATATTTATTTCATATACGGCAACCATTACTGCCTGAACGCCGTGACAGAGAAATTCGGAAAAGCCGGTGCAGTATTGATCCGCTCGCTTGAGCCGATCAAGGGAATTAAGTCCGCGACGAACGGGCCGGGGAAGCTCACCAGGGCTTTCAGGATCGACAAGAGATTCAACCGGGCAGACCTGACAAGAGGGAATCTTGTAATAGCGCAAGGGAGAACGGAAAGGTATAATATTGTTTCGACAAAAAGGATCGGGATATCGAAAGCGTCCAATAAGCTGTACAGGTTTTATATCAAGGGGAATAAATATGTATCGAAAGTCCAGATGTAAATATGTTGTCCTTATAGGCGACGGGATGGCGGACACGCCTCTTAAGCAACTTGGCGGAAAAACCCCGCTTGAAGCCGCGAAGATCCCCAACATGGATTGGATCGCGAGGAACGGCATCTGCGGGATGGTAAGGACCGTCCCCAAAGGAGTTAAGCCCGGCAGCGATGTCGCAAACCTTTCAATATTCGGGTACGACCCGAGGATATCTTTTCCGGGAAGAGGACCGCTCGAAGCTTACAGCAGGGGCATCAAGCTCCGTCCCCGCGACGTTGCTTTCCGTTGCAATCTCGTGAGGATCAAGGACGGCATAATGGCGGATTACAGCGCCGGCCACATAACAACTGCGGAAGCGAAAAAAGTGATCAAGCTTCTGGACAGGGAGCTTGGCAGCGAAAAGATCAAATTTTATCCCGGAGTGAGCTACAGGCACCTTGTCATGATTGAGGGAGGCCCGAGCAGGGTAAATTGCACTCCGCCGCACGATATCACGGGCAGATCGATATCAAAATACATGCCAAAAGGGCAGGGAGCCGACACACTCAACATTTTAATGGGCGATTCTTTCGAGCTCCTCTCTGCCAGGGGCGGGAAGGCGAACATGATCTGGCTCTGGGGCCAGGGGAAAACGCCGAAGATGAAAAAGTTTCCGCTGAAAGGTTCCGTTATTACCGCAGTCGATCTTATAAAAGGCATCGGCAAAGCTGTCGGGCTCAATGTCATCAATGTCCCCGGGGCGACGGGCTATCTTGACACGAATTATGCCGGAAAAGCCAGGTATGCCCTGGCATCCCTGAAGAAGAAAGATTTCGTATTTGTGCATGTTGAGTCCCCCGACGAATCCGGCCATGAAGGCAATTTAAAACATAAGATCAAGGCGATCGAAGATTTTGATAAATTCGTTGTTGGCGCCATGCTCAAAGGGCTGAAAAAATTCAGGGACTACAAATTGATGGTATTGCCCGACCATCCGACTCCCATATCAACAATGACGCATTCAGGAGAGCCGGTCCCTTTTGCGATCTATTCTTCAAAGAGAAAGGTCGGGGGCGCCGGAGCATTCAACGAAAAAAGCATATCAAGATCAAAATTGAAGCTTGAGCGCGGCCACAAGCTGATGGATTTCTTTATCCGGTCAGTTTAGGATAAAAGTAATTGAACAGGACCTTTAACACGGCGGAAACCGGCAACGCAAGGAATATCCCCAGGATCCCGCCGATGCGCGCCCCTATGAATAATGCCAGGAGAACCACAACGGGGTGTACATGTATGAATTTGCCCACGACGTTCGGGATAACTATCAGGTCCTCGATCTGCCTCAATATGAAATAAACCGCTATTACGATCAAGGTTAATGTGACATTCGTCAGCCCCCAGGCGACAGAGGGCTGGTAAAAAGCCACGAGAGCGGCCAGTGTAGTCGCGATGATCGGCCCGATTATAGGAACTACCTCAAGGACGCCGGTCGCAAGGCACAGCACAAGCGAATAATTGACCCTGAGTGTCGTGAGCACCAGCCAGCTTGCAAGGCTCATGATGAAAATAAGGATCACCTGGCCCCTGATGTAGGCTCCCAGCGTTTCATTTATGTCTTTCGACACGCTTGTAAGCTCTCTCCTGTATCTTGCGGGAAAAAGCAGGAGAAAAAGCCGGACATATTTTTCGCCGTCGAGAAGAAGATAGAATGTTATGACAAGGTATGCGGATATCAGGATAAGTCTTTCCATGAACCCGAAAAAGACGGGCAGCGCGAAAGCCGTTATCTGGCTGCTGAGCCAGGCGCGCAGCTTTGATATGATATCGCCGTAATAGATCTCGAACCCGAAAACGCTGCCTTTCCCGATCTTTTCAATATGGCCGAGGAAAGATTCGCCTTTTGCCGTTTCTGTCCCGATCATTTGCGATATTTCATTGTTTGCGATCGGTATCACGTAAGAAAGCGCCCAGTAGATCGCAAATCCGATGATGATATAGACCAGTATGATCCAGAACGTCCTCGGGATCCTCGTCCTGGTTTCAAGAAAATAGATCAGCGGCGAGAAGAGATAAGCCGTCATTATTGCCCAGATGAAGGGATGTATTATCTGTCCGGAATATCTGAAGATGACAAAGACGAGCAAAGCAATGGCAATGAGAACGATGGACTTTGCCGCAGGCGAGAACTTCATGCCTTTTCTCTTCAAGGTTCTTTTGTTCGTTTTCAGCCAGTCAAACACCGATGGCATGTCGGAATTATAGCATACTGCCGCATTGATATGATATAATTTGCGCCATGAAAGCCTTGGGGATCGATCCGGGCACGGCCGCTACGGGTTACGGGATACTCGAAGGCGAGGGCGACGACATCAAAGTCATCGATTACGGCTGCATAAAGACAAGCAGCAAAGAATCCTCAAGCGCGCGCCTTAAAAAGATCTATTCTGATGTCAAAAAGATCATTTCAAAACACGACCTGAAATGCGTCGCCGTTGAAAAAATATTCTTCGGCGCAAACACGAAGACCGCGATGGCGGTGGGGCAGGCGAGAGGAGTCATCCTTCTCGCGGCGACCCAAGCGGGCCTTGAAATAGCGGAATACACACCTCTCGAAGTGAAAATGGCCCTGACCGGCTACGGGAGAGCGGACAAGAACCAGGTGCAGCAGATGGTAAAGAGGCTGCTGAAGCTGAAGACTATCCCGAAACCGGATGACGCGGCTGACGCGCTCGCGGTGGCGCTCTGCCATGTGAACTCAAATGGTTTCAATTCTAAAGTAAGCCATACCTATCGGCAGGCAGGGAAGGCGTCATGATATCACAGCTTACGGGAATACTTGAATCGGTAGAACAGCATGCGATCATCATGGACGTGAACGGCGTGGGATATAAAGTGTATGTGCCGTCATCATCCATTCCCTCATTGCCCAAGACCGGCGAGAAGATGAAAATCTTTACGCACCATGTCATCCGGGAAGATGCGAATGACCTGTACGGTTTCCTCAGGAAAGAAGAACGCAACCTTTTCTCTATGCTCATTTCCGTTTCCGGCATCGGACCAAAGAGCGCGGCGGCGATAATGGGCGGCATTAAGATGGAGGACCTGGTGATCGCCATCACAAAAGGGAATGTCGATCTGATAACAAGGACTCCCGGTATAGGATTGAAGACCGCGCAGAAGCTGGTCATAGAGCTCAAGGAGAAGATAGCCAAAGCTTATTCGATATCCGCTTCCGAGGTTGTGAGGGGCATGCCCGCGGATTCGCCCTTCATGTCCGAGGCGGTCTCCGCCCTCATGACGCTGGGCTATACGGCCAAAGAGGCAAAAGAATCCATACTTAACAGCGGCGTGGACCTCAACAAGGTTTCCGGCGTGGAGGAAGTCATAAGGCGCTCGCTCAAAGCTCTAGGTTGACCCTGGGGAAGACCTTCTGTTCCAGCCATCGCATAATCCTTCTGAATATCCCTTTTTCAGCGCCGGTTATCGGATCGACAAGGATAGTATAAATGCCAAGCATGTTGGCCCCGAAAATATCTGTGAACAGCTGGTCTCCGATGAGGGCGGAGTTCGAAGGATTTGATCCAAGCAACCTCATTGCCTGGTTGAACGCGACAGGGAGGGGTTTCAGCGCCAGAAAGCTGACCGGCGCCTTCAGGGTTTCCTTGACCTTCCTTGTCTTCCAGCCGAAAGGATTGTTCGAGGTTATGCAGACCTTGAAGCCTCTCCTTTTGACCTCATCTATCCATTTGACGGATCCTTCCGGTATGTGATCTGAATTCCTTTTCCTCAGGGTCTCGTCAAGGTCGACTATCAGGTTGTTTATTCCAAGGGCCTGAAGCTTTGAAAGATCTATATCCTGTACGGTCCTGTAATGCTTTCTTGGGTGAAATATGTTCACGGTTCTACCTTCTCCATTGATATTTCCCTGCTTAAATTTCCGATCAGCTCCTCGAACTGGCCTTCGAAGTCCGGCGATATCATCATGTGGAGCACCGCGTCTTCTCCTATCTTCGGGTTCGGCGTCCTTATCGCGGCCATTCCCTCAAATGCTTCAAGGTATGAGCAAATGAATGAAACATCGCTTTTTTTGACTTTAAAGTAGCGGTCTATCTGGTTCATAGCCTGGTGATATAGAAAAGGGGCACAATGGGCAGTTCTTCCCAGACGATGCGGCCGATCTCCTCGAACTTGTCTTTCCTCGATGCTTTCAACTGTTCATTCAGCATGGAGAGCTCCTCGATAAGGATATCCACTCTCTTGTTCTGGAAATATGAGGCGTTCGCCACTTCATTGGAATAAAAGACCGGCCGCACCAGCGCAAGCGTTGTGGGCTGCTTTTCCGCCTCCGGGCTGCACACGGCGCAGGGGGTGAATCCCGAAGAAACCGCGTCGCCGTATCTCTCAAAATACTGCTGGTCGGCTTCATTGGTGGTGTTCCTGAAGCAGGTGAATTTGTGGAAGACGCCGGTTGATTTGTCCGCGATGAAGATTTCGCCGACATTCCCCGCTTTATATCCCATTACGAACATGTCGTACTTGCCGGAAGCAAGTTCTTTTTCCCATTCTTTCGTGTTCGAGTATTTCACCACGATCCTTGTTATGTCAAAACCCAGGTTGATGAGATCTCTTTTTATTTCATCGACGATCAACCTTGTCTTGTCGCCGTCGGTCATGAGTATCGTGACGTGCTTCAG
>CAYHAH010000061.1:0-5298 GCA_964354575.1 uncultured bacterium | reverse complement strand
AAGATAATGGATCATGTCATCAAGGGGAAATATTATCTGGACCGTCTGGTTAAGAACAACAGGCTGTTTTTCACGGTGATCGGGGTGCTGGCGGTCCTGCTGATACTGAACATAAATTCGGTGATGAGAAGCAGGGTTCCGGTAAAGATATACAAGGTGGCAAAGGGAAATATCGTTGTCACTGTTTCCGCGCCGGGCATCGTTAAGGCAACAACGGCTCAAATGGCGGCGCGAACCCCGGGGCGGGTCGACTGGATAGGCGTATCGGAAGGCGATGAGGTCAAGAAAGGCGATCTTCTTATCAAGCTGGACAGCTATGAGAACGCGCTCAAGGAATATAACAGGATAAAAGCCCTATACAATAAAGGTTTCGCGTCATCGCAGCAGCTTGAGAATGCCAGATATAACCTTGACGGCGCGTCGATAAAAGCTCCGATCGACGGCACGGTTTCCAACGTCGCAGTTGAAGTGGGGGAGCCCGCCATATCGGGGGACCCCATAGTTACGGTGACGAATTCTAGAGGCATGTCGATCGAGATCCAGATCGACCAGGTCGATGTGGGAGGGGTGAAAAGGGGCGATGAAGTCAGGGTCATGGCGGACGCTTATCCGGACCAAGTGTTTGAAGGCAAACTCACGTTCCTTAACAACGAAGCCGAACTTAAATCCGTGGCCGGAAGGGTCAGGCCGGATGAAGAGGATAAAGTGTTCAGGGCAAAAGTTGAACTTTTAAAGCCGACCGGGATACTTTACCACGGCATGAACGTTGACACCGAGATAGTCACGCAGAGAATGAATGATGTGCTCGTCATTCCCAGAGAGGGCGTTTTGAATGAAAAAGACAAAAATTATGCTTATTTCGTCAAGTTCGGGAAAGTGAACAAGAAAGAGATAAAGATCCTGTTGAGGGATGCTTTAAATGCGGCGGTCGCAGACGGAGTTAAACTCGGAGATGTTGTTGCAGTGTCAAATGTCATAAAATTAAGGAACGGGTCAAGGATAAAAATTGAGCGATAAAGAGGCCATATTGCATGTTCATGATCTGACCAAGACCTATAAGCTTGGCAAGATCGAGGTGCCTGCCCTAAGAGGCATCACGGTGCACGTCGGACGCGGTGAATTCGTATCCATAACCGGGCCCTCGGGGTGCGGCAAGTCGACTTTTATGCACCTTATCGGTTGCCTGGACCGGCCGACGAGCGGGGAAATATTTATAGACGACGTCAAAGTGTCAACCCTTGACGATAACGCTCTTGCAAGCATCAGGAACAAGATGATCGGCTTCGTGTTCCAGGCCTTTAACCTCCTGCCGAGGCTGACGGCGGACAGGAACGTTGAACTGCCCCTTTATTATTACGGCGTGAAAAAAGAGGAAAGGGACGCAAGGGCTCATGAAATGCTGAAGTTGGTGGGCCTTGAGCAAAGATCTCACCATAAGCCCACAGAGCTCTCCGGCGGCGAACGTCAGAGAATTGCCATAGCCAGGGCGCTTGTGAATGACCCGAGGATAATGCTTGCGGATGAACCTACCGGCAACCTGGATACAAAGACAAGCGAAGACATCATGAAGGTCTTCCAGGAGCTTAATGACAAGGGCGTCACCATCATCATCGTCACGCATGAGGTGGATATCGTGAAGTACACAAAAAGGGTCGTAAGGCTGAGGGATGGACTACTTGTAGGGGATGAAAGGATCGAACAGAAAAGGATATGACAAAACTGTTTGATGAACTCGTGGAATTTTTCGGGCAGGCGGTAGAGACACTTTGGGGCAACAAGGTAAGGTCTTTCTTGACCATGCTTGGCGTTGTGATAGGCGTTTTTGCGGTCATAACGCTGGTGGCGATAGGCGAGGGCGCGAAACAGTATATTCATGACACAGTGTCCAGTTTTGGAACGGGATCGACGTACATGGAGGCGCGCCCGGGCAAGGATACCGGCCCCATGTCATTCACGGAGAAACTGACATACCAGGATGCGGAAGCCATAGAGAAAGAATGTCCCGATATCGCCAGCGTTGATCCGCGGATCTTCGGAACAGGGGAGATAAGGTACGGCAAAACGAAAATGACCCTCCCCATAATAATGTGCGTGTCGTACAAATATCCCGAGGTCCTCAGCCACAAGGTCGTCATAGGCAGGTTCTTCAATAGAAGCGAAGAGACCACGAAGAGAAAGGTCTGCGTGATCGGCCAGAAGATAATGACGGAACTTCTGGCAGGACTGAACCCTATAGGGGAAAGAGTGAAGATCAACTCGAAGACATATACGGTGATCGGTGTCTTTGAAAATAAGGGGTCTTTCTTCGGTTTTGATTACAATAAGATAGTCATTATTCCGATCACTGCCGGGCAGCAGCTTTTTGACACGAAGAGAGTAATGGAGGTCGGGCTCGCGGCCAAGAGCGATGCGGTCGTTTACAAGGCAAAGGAAGAAGTAAAACAGCTTTTGTTAAAAAGGCACAAAAAAGAGGACTTCAGGATAGATACCCAGGAAGAATCCCTTTCAATGGTCAACAACATACTCGGCTTCCTGACTCTGGTCATCGGCGGCATAGCTTCGATCTCCCTGCTGGTCGGCGGCATAGGGATAATGAATATAATGCTTGTTTCAGTAAATGAAAGGATCAGGGAGATAGGCATCAGGAAATCGGTCGGCGCCACAAGAAGGGACATATTCCTTCAGTTCCTGGTCGAATCGGTCGTGATCAGCATGATGGGCGGAACCGTCGGGATCATTCTCGGCATCGGAGTCTCCCTGGGAATGATGAAGATGATAGGCATTACTCCGGTGGTTTCTCTCTGGTCGGCCGCGCTTGCTTACTTTGTATCGATCCTTGTCGGGGTCGTTTCCGGTGTTTATCCTGCCACAAGAGCGGCTCAACTCGATCCGGTAGAGGCTTTGAGGTACGAGTAGTTATTTGCTTCCCAAATATTCCTTGACGCTGTTGACTGCTATTGCGCCGTCGGCAACCGAAGTCACTACCTGACGGAGAGTTTTTTTTCTTACATCCCCCGCGGCGAAAATGCCGTCAATATTCGTCTTAAGTTTCTCATCGGTGATAATATGGCCGTTCTCATCCAATTTAATCAGGTCTTTAACGAAATCGGTGTTCGGATTAAGGCCCGCGTATATGAATATCCCGTCCACATTGATCGACGATTTCTTGCCGCTTGAAGTGTCCGTCAGTTTAAGGGACCTGACTTTGTCGTCGCCTTTTATCTCCTCGACCGCGGTGTGGAGCTTGAAAAAGATCTTCGGATTGGAAGCGGCCTTTTTCTGGAGGACATTGTCCGCCCTGAGAGCGTCCCTTCGGTGTATCACCGTGACCAGTTTCGCGAATTTCGTTAAAAATATCGCTTCTTCAAGCGCGCCGTTCCCTCCGCCGATCACCGCCACATTTTTGTCCTTGTAGAAAGGCCCGTCGCATGTGGCGCAATACGAAACGCCCCTGCCGATGAAGCTCTCTTCTCCGGGCACGCCCAGTTTCTTCGGTTCGCTGCCGGATGCTATTATCACCGCTTTGCCTGAGTATGAATGTTCCTCGGTATGGACCATTTTGATGGAGTTTTTCACTTCCAGCTTGATAACTTTGCCGAAAACAATATCCAGGCCGTATTTTCTGGCCTGGTCCTCCAGTTTTTTACCCAGTTCCGTTCCCGTAATGCCTTCGGGAAAGCCGGGATAATTCTCCACAAGATCGGTTGTCGTGATAAGCCCGCCCGGAAGAGCTTTTTCGATAAGAAGCGCGTCGATGGCGGCCCTTTTGGCGTATATTCCTGCCGTTAGCCCCGCCGGCCCCCCGCCGATTATTATCAGCTCAAAGGGGGACATGCCTTCTTTTATGACCGCTGCCGTCTTTGGCGCAAGTTTTAAGGTTGGCAAATCACTTTATCTCCGTTTCTTTTATTTTCGCCTTTGTGCGTCCCTTTATTATAATTTTATTTTGCCCTAAAAGCACCAAAATGCTGTCGCCGTACACTTCGTTTCCGTCTCTTTTAGCCTTTGCTTTTTCCGTCAGGGTGATCCTGTTGTTTTGCGTATCATAAGAGGCGTTTTTTGAAAATGCCGTTATTTGGCCGTCCGTGAGAAATACATCGCCGTAAAGCCGGACGACGGCCTTTTGTTGATCATAAGCGGCTTTGCTTGCGGCGATCCTCGCCCCATTCCTTTTGATCCGCACATTTTTGTCGGCAATGATTATGTCTTTGTAGCTGTCCACAAAGAAAGAATCGGCATTGATAATTATCTTTTTGCTGTCGGCAAAGATCTCTCCGGAAGGGTGTCCTGTCAATATGACCTTCTTGAGCCCCACGTCAGCCTCAAGTTTTTCGGAATTGATCACCATGTCGCCCTTCGTGAGCGTGATCGCTCCGGAGCAGAAAAGTTTTTTCGTGGAGAGGCTCCAGTTCAGGTTCTTTGCGGAAAACCAGTAACCTTCGTATTTTACCCCGATCCTTTCGGGGAGATGAAAGACCGAATGGAGCCGGGTGATGTCTTTTACTTTTGCGAGCTCAGCTTTTATTATCTTTTCATATTTTATGTCGTAGCCGATCGGATTTGAGAGATATATCTCGTTCTTTTTTATGCGCCAGACGGCCGATGGCGCCAGGAATTTGATCGTCGGACGCCCCTTGTCAAAGAACAATCCGTCAACCACGGAAAGGTCCGCCTTTCCGACGGATTTATTGATCACGGCGGTCCTGGCGACCAGCTCCCAGTATTTGATCCCGTCATACACTTCGGCGAGGGTGGCATCTTTGAACATTACGTCCGCTTTTTGTTTGTCCTTGTTCAGTTTTTCATTTATTTTATCGGAAAAGTCATCTTCCGGCAGAAGCGCCCAAACGAAAAAACCGATCATTACCAGGGCTATTAAAGCGGTTATAAGGAGTTTCAGCTTGTCCATTTAATATCCGAGAGCGCGGAGCCTTAATGCCTCAAAGGTTTCCTGGAAACCGGGGCCCGGCCGTCCCTTTTTGTAATATGCCGCACCAAGGAGCAGATGGATGGCCGCCACGTTCGAATCGATCTCAAGCGCTTTTTTGGCGTATTCAATGGTCTCGTCCACTTTGTTCATCTCGCCGTATATCGTCGCGATGTAGCCGTATGAAAAGACATTCTTCGGGTCCTGCTTTATGATCTTTTCGAACTCCTTGATGGCTTCCTTCTTTTTGTCGTTGAAATACAGGGCGAACGCGTACCTGAACCTGACTTTCCAGTCATTCGGGAAAAGCCTCGCCTTTTTTGAATAGATCTGCAGGGCTTTCGGGGCGAAGGTCTTGTCGATCTCTTCGA
>CAYHAH010000060.1:0-5269 GCA_964354575.1 uncultured bacterium | reverse complement strand
AAGAAAATTAATTACGACGGCGACAAGCGTAAGTTTCACGCCGTACAGGCCTATAAGCACCATTGCCGTGGTGATGGCGCCGGGCCCCACAAGAAGCGGACAGCCGAGCGGCACCGCTCCGATGTCCTTATGATCCGTTATTTCAACGAAATAGCCCCTTGTCAGCATGTACAGGGAGATAACGAGCAAAAGTATCCCGCCCGATATCTTGAAGTCATCAAGGCTTATCCTGAACAGGCTCAATATGCCGGTGCCTGCGAGAGTGAACAGCAATAAAAGTAAAAACCCGACATAGATCGCCTCAACAAAAGTGTCCTTCCTCTCCTTGGCGCTCATCCCTTCGGTCAATCCTATGAATATCGGGAGGTTCCCCAGAGGGTCCACTATTATGAATAACGCCGTTACGGCCTGCAGAAGTTCAAAATAAACGTTCATTTTTTGTTCGCAGTTCGGAATTATACACAATGACCGTTGCAATATCAAATATTGTTTGGTAAAATCTATGCAACTGGAGGTAATATCATGGCTGAAAAAGTAAAAGTTCTCGTGGTGGATGACCACAGCGGCGTCCTTGAATCGTTCAAGGAGATATTGAAAATAAAAGATTATGAGGTTTCCGGTTTCCTGACCGGCAAAGAAGCCATCGAATCAATGAAGACGGCGAAATATGATCTTGCCTTTGTCGACATAAGGATGCCCGAAATGGACGGCATAGAGGTCCTGAAAAAAATAAAAGAGATCGATCCGGCCATTGAAGTGATAATGGTGACGGCTTACGCGTCGGAAGAATCCTTCGCCAACGCGATAACTCTTGGCGCCATGGAATACCTGAGGAAGCCTTTCTTGATGGGAGAAGTGTACGCGCTTTCGGAGAGGGCCTTGAGGAAGAGAAGAGAAAAAATGGGAGCTCAGAAATAATCAGCCGATCCCCGCTCTTATCACGCTGCATATCCTCTTTACCACCGGAAGTCTTGCTATGACCTTGAGAGCGTCCTGGACGTCCTTTTCCTTGTTCTCGTGAAGTATGACAACTATCTGCGCGGTCTTCCCTTTTGATTCCCTCTGGACCACTTCCTGAATGCTTATTTTCTTTTTCGCGAATACTCCCGATATTCCCGCAAGGACGCCGGGCATGTCCGGCGCTTCAAGCCGGATATAATACCTGCTCCGGATGTCGCCTATGTCCTTGATCTTCAGTTTTCTCGCCTGCGGATAATACGGCGGCGTTGAACAGCACTCTGAACAGCAGGCGATCATTTTGGCGATCTCGATCACGTCGGACAGGACCGAAGAAGCCGTAGGCGGCCCTCCCGCCCCCTCCCCGTAAAACATGGACTCGCCGAAAGCGTCGCCCTTGACAAAAACAGCGTTGAAATTCTCGGAAACTTCCGCGAGCGGATGGCTCCTCTCTATCAAGGTCGGATGCACCCTAACTTCGAGCCCGTCATTTTCCATCTTGATCACCGCCAGAAGCTTTATGCAGTAGCCGATCTCTTTCGCATATTCGATGTCATCCGCGGTTATCTTTGAGATGCCTTCTTTATATATTTGCGACGGATCAATGAACGCTCCGCTTGCGACACCGGCAAGAATAGCCGCTTTGTAAACTGCATCGCTTCCGTCTATGTCCATGGACGGATCCGCTTCCGCAAAACCCCTCTTCTGCGCTTCTACCAGCGCGGAAGCAAAACTTATCCCTTCTTTCGTCATCTTCGTGAGGATGTAATTGGTTGTGCCGTTCACTATGCCCGATATTTCGCGGATCCTGTCCGCCGCCAGGCATTCTCTTATCGCGTGTATTATGGGTATGCCGCCGCAGACGGATCCCTCGTATAGAACTTGGACGCCCGATGCCCTTGCAGCCTCTATCAATTCCCTGCCGTGCTTGGCGATAAGTTCCTTGTTCGAAGTGACGACGTGCTTCCCGCTCTTTATGGCAGCCAGGACATATTTCTTCGCGGGATTGACCCCGCCCATCGCCTCAACAACGATGGAGATATCGGGATCTGATATGACATCGAGAGCGTTCTTTGTGTATGCCTTTCCTGCGACGCTCTTTTTATTCCTTATGTCGGCGGCTTTCTTTATTTCTATCTTCACGCCTGATCTTTTCTCGATCAGCGCGGAGTTTCTCCTCAGGACATCAATGACCGATGATCCCACGGTCCCCAATCCGATAATGCCTATCTTTACTTTTTTTGCCATGTTAATCGAACAAAGAGCTGATGGAAAGATTTTCGTAGCTTCTCTTTATCGCTTCCGCGAACAGAGAGGCCACCGAGACTATCTTAAGCCCCTTTATGTTCTTGCCGGCCATCGGAAGCGTATCCGTCACGACGACTTCCGCGAATCTCGCCTTGTTCATTTTCTCCACCGCCGGGCCTGAAAATATCCCGTGTGTGGAAGCGATGTATATCTCGTCGATGCATCCCTGCTCCCTGAGTATGTCCACCCCTCTTGTCGCGGTGCCCGCGGTATCGATCATGTCGTCGATCAGTATCGGCGTCTTGCCGGCCACGTCGCCGACAATGTGCATTATCTCCGCCTTCTGGTGTTCCGGGCGGGTCTTGTGCAAAATGACCAGCGGGCAGCCGATCCTGTCGCTGAGTTTCTTGGCGGTCTTTGCCCTGCCGGTATCCGGCGCCACGACCACAGGATCCTTCAACTTTTTATCCTTGATGTAGCCGGCAAGTATCGGCATGGCGGTCAAATGATCTACCGGCAGGTTGAAGAACCCCTGTATCTGGTCCGAGTGCAGGTCCATGGTGATTATCCTGTCTATCCCGGCTGTGGTGAGCAGGTCAGCGATAAGCTTTGCCGATATCGGCTCCCTTGAAGCGGACTTCTTGTCCTGCCTGGCGTAGCCGAAATGCGGAATGACCGCCGTGATGCTCCTTGCCGACGCCCTTTTCAGCGCATCTGTGACAACGAAAAGCTCCATCAGGTCCTCGTTGACGTTTTGCGTGCAGGTCTGGATGACATAGGCCGAGGCGCCCCTTACATTATCTATGAGCCTTGCGTATATCTCCCCGCCTGAGAACCTTGATATGTTGATCTTTGAAAGGTCCTTGCCCAGGATCTTCGCGATCTTTGCGGAAAACTCAGGGTGCGATGTACCCGAAAATATCTTCATTTCACTGTTTGGCACTTTTGTTCCTCCTTCTTGAATTAGGTAACCGGATTATATCAGCTTACAAGTTCGCCCTCAAGAACAAATGGGGCCGGCGCGGTAATGCGAACCTTCACTGTCTTCCCTATCAGGTCTTTTTCGCTTTCGAACTTGACCAGCGTATTTCCTCTGGTCCTTCCCGAAAGCCTGTTCTGTTTTTTCCGTTCGACCAATACTTCCTGTATAGTGCCGGCCAACCTTTTATTTCTCCTGCCGGCGGTCCCTTTCACGACATCCATCAGCCGCCGCAGCCGCTGTGACCTGACCTCCTCCGGGATCTGCCCGGGAAGCTTTTCGGCGGCCGTGCCGGGACGCGGCGAATATGTAAAAGTATTGACGAGGTCCAGCTCAAGTTCGCTGATCAGCTTAAGTGTGTTTTCGAACTGCTCATCGGTTTCGCCCGGAAACCCGGCAATGGCGTCTGAAGTTATCGAGGCTTCCGGGATCTTTTTTCTGATCTTTTCAACGAGCTTCCTGTAATGATCGGAAGTGTACCCCCTGTTCATCGCCTTTAATATCTGATCGTCGCCTGACTGCAGGGGCAAGTGGAAATACTCGCAAACTTTCGGCAGCTCCTTGACCGCATCGATGATGTCATCGCTCATGTCTCTCGGGTGAGATGTCAGGAACCTGATCCTTTCTATGCCATCGATTCCATGGATATCTTCCAGCAGCTTGGCTAATCCATTACTCGTTACCCGTGACCCGTTACTCGTCTCCTCCCCCTGATACGAATTCACATTCTGCCCCAGCAGAACCACCTCTTTGAATAAAGACTTATCAAGCCCCCTGATCTCTTCGATTATGTCTTGGGCAGGCCTGCTCCTTTCCCTCCCCCTCACGTGCGGGACAACGCAGTATGAGCAGAAATTATCGCAGCCCTCCATGATGGTGATGAATGCTGTGACCGATCTTTCTCTTTTTGGCTGGATATTGCACCCGTTCAGTCCAAGGAAATCTGACAGCTTCCGCTTTTCGTTCGGCCCGAATATCAGATCGACAAAAGGAAATCTCTTCTTCAGGTCGATGTGTTGTTCGTTCGGGATGCACCCGCAGACCCCGATAATGAGGTCCGGATTTTGCATTTTGATCGACTTTAAAGAATATATGAAACCGATAGCCTTGTTCTCCGCAGATTCCCTCACGCAGCAGGTGTTGACTAGTATTATCCCTAATTTCCCAATATCCCAATCTCCAGTCCCCAATCCCCTGATCCCCTCATATCCTGCTTGTTCCAGCATCCCGGCAATCGCCTCGGAATCATTAACGTTCATCTGGCAGCCATAGGTTTTGATGAAATAATTTTTCATAAGGCAGCTCGCCCTGAGCATGTCGAAGGGCCGTAGGTTTTGATAAAATATGTAGGCATTATGGATTACTTTTTTACTTCTCCGATATATTCGAACTTATACGCGGCTCTTGAGAGCTTCCTGTAAACCTGCGTGTCGCTTCCGAGCTTGAAGGGTATGTCCACGATCTTTGAGAAGCCCTCCCATATCCCGAACCATCCAAGCGGCATGAACATGATCCCGACTATCTCAAGCGTCAGGACATCGAACTTCTTATAATATGTAAGCAGGGCGAGAGTTGTAAGGAGCGCCATGCCAAGGGCAATGTAGACGGAGCCGCGCAGCCGCAGGTCGTTTATCGACTTCATGTACCTCGCGTGTTTCTGGTGGAAGTACCTGTTCAGCCTTGAGATTATCTTCTTTTCCGCGGCAGGATCCTCGATCGATTTCGGAGCCACAAGCACCACGTCATATTTTCCCTTTATGTCCTGCCTGTGGCGCCTTGTAAGCTCGATTATGAAATCCTCCGAAAGGTCCCGCTGGGTCATGTCGCGGGGATCAAAATCGGAGAAAATATCATCATATGTGTCGATCGCTATCGATATGGCGTTTATGTCGTCAAGCCGCTGTTTGACCGCATTTTCAGGCATATATTGTAATTATATACCGCATTTGACTATTGCGCATTACAAAGCTATAATTTTTCAAGATAGGAGCTGAATATGGCGCAGGACTTTTCGTTCGACATGGTTTCAAAGATCGACCTCCAGGAACTGGACAATGCGATAAACATGTCCATGAAGGAGATCTC
>CAYHAH010000059.1:0-10784 GCA_964354575.1 uncultured bacterium | reverse complement strand
ATGCAAGGCCGGTTCGCAATATCAGGCATAGCTTCATATTTCACATACTTTATTTTTACGCCTGTTTTGTTCCTTTATCACGGCGCAGTGGCGGCGGGGCAATTCGGCATGGCATGGGCCCTTACGGCTGCCGTTTCATCGATATCGTATGCCTGGATCCAGCCGCGCATACCGCAGTTCGGCATGCTTATAGCGCAAAAAAAATATCATGAGCTTGATAAGTTTTTCCGCAAGCTCCTTGTTATAGTTATCGTGCTTTCCCTGGTTTTTTCCCTGCTTGCCTGGCTTTTGGTCGCGCTGTTGAACATGGTCCATTTTAAAATGATATACAGGCTGCTTCCTCCTTTGCCGCTGGGGATACTTTTCATCGGTCAGATAATTTCCCTGATAGGATTGCCGTTTTCTTCATATCTCAGGGCTCATAAACAGGAACCTCTTTTGTACCTTTCTATAATGCAAAGCATCTTGACGGGCTCACTGGCGCTTATATTGGGCCAGAGATACGCTGCCTCAGGCATCGCGGTCGGATGGCTTATCGTCAACATCATCAATACCCCTGCGATAATTTATTTGTGGTACAAGCTCAGGAAAAAATGGCACTCGGAGGACCTTGTGTCCGGCGACATCATGACAACGCGAGAATATATTTAATGCCTAAAACCCTGTCCGTTTATATGCGAAATTACAATTATGGCCAGTATATCGGCGAAGCATTGGACGCGATATTCAGCCAATCATTTTCACCCTCAGAGGTTATTGTTATCGATGATGCATCCACCGACAACAGCATCTCCGTTATCGAAAGTTTCATGAGGAAACATCCAAATCTGCGCTTGCTCAGGAACGAGAAGAACATGGGAGTGGTATATTGCATGAACCGGGGCATTGAAGCCGCAGCGGGCGACTATGTTTACGGCGCAGCTTCGGATGACAGGGTGCTTCCCGGTTTCTTTGAAAAATCAATGGATCTTCTAATGAAGTATCCACATGCCGGACTCTGTTACACGGACATTGCGCTGTTGTTCGATAATAACAGCATGGTTGACAAAAGGTGTATCTTTATAAAAAAGCCATGCTATTTTCCACCACATGAAACGATAAAGCTTTTTTTAAAATTTCCAATAACCCCGATACTATCAAACACGGTCATCGCAAAGCGCAGATCGCTTACAGAGGCTGGCGGATACCGGCCGCAGCTAAAATGGGCCTGTGATCTTTTTGCGCATAATGTGATAAGCTTTCGCGAAGGATTTTGTTATATACCCGAGGTTTTGGCTGTGACAAGGGTTCACAAATTTCAATACGGCAGAACTATGTTTGGGAAATGGCATCTTGATCGCGAGGTTATCGAGAACATAATTATAACGGTCAAAAAACCGCAATATGCTGAGGTGCTGTCTGCCTTTAAGAAAACCGCTGGTTTTTCGCAGTCACCCTGGGAAGTACTTCGGGTCGTCGCAGGCAAAAGGGAATATTGGGACTTTTTATCTCTTAAGTTATTGAAATTCGCTTTTCTAGATATGATAAAAAGGATCATTAAGTTTGTTTTGCCGCCATTTTTGTTCGATTTACTGCGCGATATGGTTTATAAGGTTAGGCAGTACAGGTATTATATTTGGTCAAAATTCAAAGGCTTATGATATGGATTTAACCATAGGCATTGTTGCCACCAATGAGGTGAAATGTTTGCGCTTATGTCTCAAAGCTTTATATTCGGGCCTCCCCCGGAATAAATCCCGCGAAGTGATCGTCATAGATAACTGTTCAAACGATGGTACAAGTGAATTCGTTCGGGAGAACTATTCTGACATAAAATTGATAATGAACAGGCAAAAGCTCGACATCTCAAAGAATCGCAATTTAATCATAAATCAAAGCAGGGGTGAATATTTATTATTCCTGGATGCCAACGTATTCATTGCGGGCGATTATATAAATGAACTTTTCAATGTCATTGTAAAAAGCGAAAAGACCGGGATGGCGATCGGAAAATTATTAAAGGCTGATGTATATGGCAATCCTGTAAAAGGGCCATGCGGAAAGAACATAATAGACTCAACAGGGCACACTATTTATAAAGACCGTAAAGTTGTTGATAGGGGAACACTTGAAGAAGATGTTGGCCAATATGACAAGGAACGGGAAATGTTCGGCGTGGGGTCTGCCGCGACTCTTTTTAAAAGAAAATTACTTGAAGATATCAAGTTGTTTGGCGAATATTTTGATGAATCCTTTAATACATATAAAGAAGAGATTGACCTTTGCTGGCGGGCGAGACTGAGGGGGTGGCCTTGTGTTTATGAGCCCAGTGCAGTTGCATATCATGCCCGCACCTGGCCAAAAGAAAAGGAGCGAAAGTTTATTCCGAAAGAACTTCGCCAGCATTCGTTCAAGAATCGGTATCTGATGATGATAAAGAACGACCATTTCATTAATTATTTACGAAGCTCCCCTTATATTTTTTGGTATGAACTTAAAGCTTTTACTTATGTGTTATTCAGGGAGCCCTGCCTGCTTTCTGCTATGGTCAAAGTATTTGCGCTCTTGCCACTTACTATTAAAAAAAGAGCGGAAATAATGAGAAGATCGGTGATCAGCCCAAATGATATCCAAAAATGGTTCATATGATTAGATTTGCTTTGTACGACAGGTTCGTCAAATGGCCGATCGTCAGTTTGCTGCCGCGTTCTTTCCTTGAGATTATAAGGAAGATAGCCCGTAAAATGCAGCCAGGAATCCCCCGGAGCTGATGCGATGATCGAATTGCTGAACTCTTCCATCATCTTTCTTATATTTTCCGCTTTCCTGATCATGTTTTTCCTGAATGAAAAAGCGGTGGTGTATTCACTTGTCTTTGTCATTATCCTGCTTCCCAAAGTTAACATGCTTAACATTCCGGGGACGTATGTCGCTGTCCGTTCGGAAGACTTCATGGTCCTGACGGTCTCTTTTCTGGCGGTCCTCTACGTTCTGATAAGAAAAAAGCCGCCGGTTGTCCCCAGGATCATGATCCCGATCTCGATCTTTGTTTCCGCCGTTTTCGTTTCGCTGATCGCGGGAATATATCAGGGGACCATCGAAAATGGTTTTCTCGGATCCCTGTTTTTTATCAGAAAAATTGAGTATCTTATTCCATTTTTCATCGCTTATTTGATGTTCGAGAAAAAGGACGCGGCTTATCTCGGCAGAATATTTCCGATCACCTTCTTTATTTCTGCAGTGATCGGCTTGTTTCAGCAGTTTCAGTTAATAGGCGGATTTTATCTGGGAATATATGCTCCTTTAGTGGTGGGCAGAATATTTTCCACTTTCAGCGGGCCGTATGAATATTCAATATTTTTAGCTTTAGTATTTTCATATTTTCTTGTTGAGTATCTTACGGGGGAGAAGAATAAGCCGATATTGCTTCTTTTGCTGGGCGCGATATTTTATATGGCCCTGCTTACCGCGGCGAGAATTGCAGTCGTTTCAATAGTCACGGTCTCGATATTAGTTGCTTTTTCGGAGAAAAAGATCAAATCGCTATTGCCGTTATTAACGGTCTTGTTGGTGATCGCCTTGATGCTCATGCCTTTTACTGCAAAAAGCAGGTTCCAGTCATTTTTTGAAGAAGGCACTTTGCCGGCCTTAACGGAGATCGGAAGCGGAGCGCTGGTCCAGACGGCGGCCTATTCTGAAGGGTACGGCGGCGGGATCGATATGAGCGCCGTGAGCAGATATATAAAATGGCTGAACGTGTTTCAAGGGTTTTCTCGGCATCCATTTTTCGGATCGGGACCGTCGGCTTTCGGCGAGGCGGTTGACGGGGAATATGTCAGGGTACTGGGAGAGAGCGGGATATTCGGGATTTTAGCCTTTGCGTGGCTGATGTATAATTTATTCATGATGAGCTATAAATATTACAGGCGCGCTGACAGCGATGAGCTTGCCAGGAAATACTCGCTGTTCATGCTGGCCGCCTTGAGCGTCCTTTTGATAAATGCATTGTTCATAGATGTTTTTGAAGCATCGAAAATCGCGATGTTGTTCTGGCTGCTGATCGGAGTTCAATGTAAAATAATTAAACAAAACAAGGAAGAACATGCCTGAACTTTCGATATCAATAGTGTCTTCGGAAAAGATCGAAGAGTTGAATAAATGCCTTGATAACATATATTCAAATATAGGCAGCGGCGTGAGCTTCGAAGTGTTTGTTGTTGACAACGGCAGCAACATTTCGGGGGGCATCGAGAGAACGCATCCCAAGGTCAAATTGATAGTCAATAAAAAACCAAAAGGCTTTTCAGAAAATCATAACAATGTCATCAGGCAAAGCTCGGGCGATCATGTTCTGATCATGAACCCGGATGTATTCATCAAAAAAGGGTCCATTGAAAATCTTCTTTCCGCTATAAATTTGGACGAAAAGATCGGTGCGGTAATGGGCAAGCTTTTGAGGGGCGACTCCGAAAGTGCCGTCATCGATTCTACCGGTCTGATCATATTGAAAAGTAGAAGGACCATTGATCGCGGCCAGGGCGAGAAAGACCGCGGTCAGTATGACAAGAGTGGCGAGATATTCAGCGCAAGCGGCGCGGCCATGCTTTGCAGGAGAGAAATGCTGGAGGACGTCAAGCTGTTCGGCGACTATTTCGACGGATCTTTCATGCTGTATAAGGAAGACCTTGATCTTTGCTGGAGAGCAAGATTGAGAGGATGGAAGATAGTTTATGCGCCGGCTGCCGTCGCTTACCATGAGAGGGGATGGGGCAAAGAAAGATCAAGAGCTGGGATCCCGCGGTGGATAAGGAGAGAATCTTTCAAGAACAGATATTTGACGATGATAAAGAACGATCACCTCATCAATTTCTTGAGGGATATGCCCTTTATCGTGTGGCATGAGTTAAAAGCCCTTGTTTACTTGACTTTCAGGGAACCGCACCTTTTAATTGCATGGTTTCAGATCATTAAGCTTTTACCTTTGACATTGCGCAAAAGGGCAGAGATCATGAAAAAGGCGGTTACAGGAGCCGAGGAAATAAGGAAATGGTTTGTTTAGATGCTTAACTTCAAATATTCAAAAGAATTATTTCTCCTTTTGATCTTAGCTGCCCTCAATCTGGTTATTTTTTCCCAGATTTTTCCTTCTTTCTTTTTTGCTGATGATTTTTATTATATATATGCGAACATAGCTTCCAATCCCCTGGAGCTTTTATCTAAAGCGGGATATCTTTCTTTCCATGATTTTTTTCGCCCCGTATTTTATCTGATCTTCGGCATTAATCACGCAATTTTTAAGCTTAATTACCATGGATATTACATCGTCAATCTTTTGTTCCATTTATTAAACGGGTTTCTTGTGTATTTATTGGCTGCCAGAATTACAAAGAGTAAAGCTACCGGGATGCTGGCGGGCATTCTTTTTACTGTTTTCCCCGGGCACTGGGAAGCAGTAGGCTGGTTAAATCCTATAAATCATCTTACAATGGTGGCATCTTTTCTTTCCTCGCTCATCTTATTTGACCGGTATTTGGATGACAGCAGGCAGCTTAATCTGATATCGTCCGCATTTATGTACTTTGTTGCGCTTTCTTGCCATGAAGGGTCGATTACTTTGATAGCCATGATATTTCTTTTGGGTTATTTCAGGACGAAGAAATATTCAATGAATGATGCCAGAAAACTTATTCCATACCTGATCGTTTTGATCTTCTACCTTTGTTTGAATGCAGCAACAAAATATTTCCTTTTAACCGGGGTAATGTCGAAGCAGTACGTTTTTGGCATGCATTTTGTTCTAAATTTGCTTGAATATCTTTCCACGCTGATCATTCCCGCAACTATTCAGTATAAATTAAGCGCTCTTATACCCGGGACAATTATGCAAACGATCATTTGTTTAAAATATGCTTTATATTTGATCATACCTTTAGGTGCGGCTGCTTTGCTTTACAAAGGGTCAAAGCCCGTCAAATTCTTTACTGTTTGGCCTTTTATTGCGCTGCTCCCCTTTACTTTTTTTACGACCCCTCATACTTCCAGATACCTTTATCTTGCTTCCGTCGGGCTTTCTGCGCTGCTGGCTGTATTTATTTCTTATTTATATGCAAATGCGCATACCAGAGTTCGCAAGATAATGGTCATGGCAGGCGCATTATTTATTATTACGGCTTACCTTGGAGGCATGATCGCTTATCAAAAAGTATTGTATTACAAGAAGGAGATCCGCAGAGGGATCCTGATCGACCTGCAAAAGCAGGTCAAATCATTCAATGCGCATAGATCATATTATTTCGTTGATCTGCCGATAAGGGAAGACGAAATCAGATATATGATCTATTTGTGGTATGGTACAAAGAACCTTAAAATATCTTTGATCGAAGGCAAGGAAGTCCCGCTTCCCGAACGAACCGATGATGTTGCCGTTTATGAGTACAGGAACGGCCACATCCATAAGATCAAGTAGTCCAAATCCTCAATTGATTTCCGCTTCTAAAAGCCTTAAAATTATCGGGTTATCTTGCGAAAGGACGAAATGGGCAAAAAAGATCAAATAATATTGGTCACGGGCGGAGCGGGATATATCGGCTCTGTTCTCGTCAGGGAACTTCTTAAAGAAGGATATGATGTCAGGGTATTCGACGCGCTTTATTTCGGAAAGCAGTCTCTTTCTGAAATAGAAGACAGGATCGAGATCGTCCAGGGCGATGTGCGGCGGTTTCCTGAAAGCGTTCTTAAGGGGTGTTCTTCCGTCATTCATATGGGGTCATTGTCCAATGATCCCACGGCCGATTTTGACCCGAAAGCCAACCACGAAATAAACTGCGAAGGAACAAGACAGGTTGCAGAAGCATGCAAAAAGGCCGGCGTTAAAAGGATGACCTTCGCTTCTTCCGCTGCCGTGTACGGGTTCCATGTCGGAGGGATCGTAAATGAGGAAGTTAAGACAAATCCCCAATCGGAATACGCGCGGTCCAAGCTTGATGCGGAAAATGTGCTGTTGGCTTTGGCGGACGGAAGTTTCTGCCCCGTTATTCTCCGTCAGGCGACGGTATACGGACTTTCAAACAGGATGAGATGGGACCTGGTCGTGAATACGATGACAAAGGACGCTTTCAGCAGGAATAAAATAGCCGTTTTTTGCGAAGGGGAGAACTGGAGGCCGCTGGTTTCTGTGGATGATGTCGCGAGAGCGCATATCAAGTGCATGGAAGCTCCGGAATCAAGCGTCCGCGGGCAGATCTTCAATCTTGTGCATGACAACCTCATGATACTTGAGCTTGCGGGCGTAATGAAAGCGTATCTTCACAAAAAAAAGAGGATCGAAGTTGACGTCGTCTCCGGAGAAAAAGAATCGAGGAGTTACAGGATCTCCGGGAAAAAGATGAAGAAGATCCTGGGCTTTGAGCCCAGGATCAGTATCGGGGATGCGGTTAATGAGATATATTCGGCGGTTCTGCAGGGCCGATACGCGGATTTTGAGAACCCCATCTATTACAATATCAAATGGATGAAGCTTTTGGCGGAAAAAGCGAGCATGCAGGATCTCGCATTGGTCCGTTAAAGGAGCATTGCCGGCATGAAAATACTTCTGATAGGCGCTGACGGACAACTCGGCACTGATATTCAAAAAGTGATCGACAGATCGGAGCTTATCCCCCTTACGATCTCAGATATCAATGTCACGGACAAAAGCAATGTTTCGGCGGTCATAAGCAAACACAAACCTGATGTCGTCATCAACACCTCCGCTTATCACCGCGTTGACGATTGCGAGGACCATGACCAGGAAGCATTCGCGGTAAATGCTCTCGGGGTAAAGAACCTGTGCGTTGCATGCAAGGAAGCAGATTCGGCGCTGGTCCATATAAGCACCGATTACGTGTTCGACGGCAATAAAGGAAAGCCGTATACGGAGGCCGACATCCCGAACCCCGGAACGGTATACGGCATCTCGAAGCTGGCGGGCGAAGAATACGTAAGGTCAATGCTAAAGAAATATTTCCTGATAAGGACCTGCGGGCTTTACGGCGTGGCCGGGTGCTTGGGAAAGGGCGGGGGCAATTTCATCGAATCGATGCTGAAACTCGCAAAACAGAAGCCCGTCATCCGCGTCGTAGGCGATCAAACTGTATCCCCGACATACACGCTGGATCTGGCAAGAAAGATAAGCCAGCTGATAAGAACGGCGCATTACGGGCTTTATCATATCGCGAACAAAGGAAGCTGCAGCTGGTACGAATTCGCGAAAAAAATATTCGAACTGACGGGAACAAAGGTGAAAGTGGAAAGCGCGACAACGGATGAATTCAAGGCCAAGGCAAGGAGGCCCGCTTTCTCGGTGCTGGATAACGGCAATTTAAGGAAGATCGGCCTTGACGACCTGCGCACCTGGGACAAGGCGCTGGAAGCCTATCTGCAGGAAAAAAAACAACTCACCCCCTGACCCCCTCTCTTGAAAATAGAGGGGGAATAAAGCAGAAAAGCAAAAAATGGAACATAAAAGATTCGATAATCTTGTAAAGCAAACAGCAAGAAAATTGCGCAAGGATCAAACAGAAAGTGAAGCCATCCTTTGGCAAATCTTGAGAGATCGGAAGTTGCTGAACAAAAAATTCCTGCGCCAGTATCCAATCGTGTTTAAGTTTGAAGGCAAAAAAAGGTTCTTCATCGCTGATTTTTATTGCCATGAGGCGCGTTTGATCGTCGAGTTGGATGGCGAGGTACACGCCCAGCGAAAGGATTATGATCAAGCAAAAGACCGCATATTGGAAACGATGGGGCTAAAAGTGATCCGCATCAGCAATGAAGATTTATCATCAAATATAAAAAGAGTGATAAACTCTGTTGCAGAGCAATTGAGCGAGACTGACGATAACGTCCCCTCTCTTACTAAGAGAGGGGAACTAAAGGGGTGAGTTCGGTTAATGCCTGACATTTCGATAGTGATCACTTCTTATAACTCCAGGGACTTTGCCGACAAATGCATTGGATCAGTGACAGGGAGCATTAAAGGGCATTCTTATGAAATAATCGTTGTGGATGATGCTTCAAGTGACGGCACATCGGACCTCATAAGATCAAAATATCCGTCGCTCAGGGTTGTCCGGAACGCGCGCAACCTCGGCTATGTGAGATCGAACAACACAGGCGTCAAGCAGGCGGCAGGCCGTTATATCATGTGTCTGAACATCGACACTATCATTAAGAATAACGCGATAGATGATCTTGTCAATTTTATGGATAAAAATCCTGATGCCGGTGCTGTCGGCCCGAAACTGCTCAACTGCGACGGGTCAATCCAGCTCCAGGCGAGGCGCGGATTCCCTACGCCGCTCAATTCCCTGGTATATTTTTCCGGATTGAGCAGATTATTTCCGAAAAACAGGTTCATGGGAGGATATCTTTTGTCTTATCTCGACGACAGGTCAACTGTCGAAGTTGACAGTCTCTGCGGCGCAGCGATGGTCGTGAGACGAGAGGTCATAGACAGTGTCGGACTAATGGATGAAAGCTATTTCATGTACGGGGACGATATCGACTGGTGCTACAGGATAAAGCAGGCGGGATGGAAGGTCTATTACCTGCCGGAAGCTGAAGTTATCCATTACGGGGGAAGGGGCGGCAGCCGGCGTCAAAGTTACCGCAATATAATCGAATTTCACCGCGCGATGGCGGTGTTTTACGGGAAGCATTACACAAAGGAGCGCCTGTTCGTTCTGAACGGGCTTGTTTATGCGGGGATCTGGCTGAAATGCGCCGTGGAATTGACCAGAAATGTCTTCAGGAAAGAAAAGTATGTGGGGTCAAAAAAGCCGTAAAAGTGGTATAATAAATCCGAAATTCGAAGCACGAAATCCGAAGGAATATCTAAATTCGAATTTCAAATTGTAAAATGATTGTTTGGTGATTTGAATTTTCAACATTCGTATTTCCTTAGTATTTCGATATTCGGATTTCATATTTAATCTTAAGGAGGGGGCATGAAGGGAGTTATATTAGCAGGAGGAACCGGATCAAGACTATATCCGCTTACTAAAGTAACCAATAAACACCTCTTGCCTGTGGCAAGAAAACCGATGATATACCATCCCATAGAAAAGCTGAAAGAGTCCGGCATCGACGAGATCCTGATAGTTACGGGCATCGAGCACATGGGGGATGTCGTGAACCTGCTGGGCAGCGGAAAAGGATTCGGCTGCAGGTTCACCTACAAGGTGCAGGATGAAGCCGGCGGGATCGCCCAGGCGCTGGGACTGGCGGAGCATTTCAGCAACGGCGCAAAGATATTAGCCGTCCTCGGGGACAATATTTTCGAGGAAAACCTCTCAAAGGCGGCTTCAAAATTCGAGAAGCAGTCATCCGGGGCAAAGCTCATGCTCAAGGAAGTGAAGGACCCGGGCAGGTTCGGCGTGGCGGAGATCAAAGGCGACAGGATCACAGGCATAGAGGAAAAGCCAAAACAGCCGAAAAGCAAGCTGATAGTGACGGGCATATACATGTACGATCCGGGAGTGTTTGACATCATCAGGGACCTTAAGCCGTCCGCCAGGGGCGAGCTTGAAATAACGGACGTTAACAACGAATACATAAAACGCGGGGAGATCACCTATGAGATCATGCAGGGCTGGTGGACTGACGCGGGGACTTTTGAAACGCTTGAGCTCGCAACCTTGCTTGTTGAGGGGCGCGCTGTAAAGTGAAAAGGATACTGGTCACGGGTGGCTGCGGATTCATAGGCAGCAACTTCATAAGATATCTCATCGGCAAAGAATGCTTCATCTGCAACCTGGACAAGCTGACCT
>CAYHAH010000058.1:0-3456 GCA_964354575.1 uncultured bacterium | reverse complement strand
GCGGAAGGAAAGCGCCTTCATGAACTGGAACCGAACCTCTCCAAACAAATAAACACGGGGCTGCTTGCCCCGACGGCGGGCGTGATACCGCCGTACGAAATGACCTATGCTTTGTATGAAAATGCCGTGCAGAACGGAGTGGAATATCTTCTCGGATCAAAGGTCACGAACATATCAAGGGACGGGAAAAGCTATGCGATCGCCGCCGGCGATCGCGAAATAAAAGCGGATTACATAATCAATGCGGCTGGCGTTTACGCCGACGAAGTGGCGAAATTCGCGGGCGCGAACAACTTCAGGATCAAGCCGAGAAAAGGCGAAGAATACTTACTCGACAAACGGCTCGACAACATCAACAACCACATAATATTCCCGACGCCCACTCCCACATCAAAAGGAATATTGATAATCAAGACCATCGAGGGCTCCACCATGATCGGCCCAACGGCTGAAGACACGGATGACAGGGAAGACACGTCCACGACCGAGGAAGGATTAAGTAAGATACTTGATTTCGTCAGGACAATGATCCACGACATACCGAAAAAGGACATAATCGCGTCATTCGCGGGGATCCGCCCGGTTTCCGACACGAACGATTTCATAATCGAGGAATCAATAAAAGCCCCTCACTTCATCAACGCCGCGGGCATCCAGTCGCCGGGGCTGACGGCGGCGCCGGCCATTGCGCTGATGGTCGTGAACATACTTAAAACAACGGGCTTAAAGCTTGAAGAAAAAAAGGAATTCAAGAAATACGACAGGCCCCACAGGAGATTTTCACTTGCCTCGAACAAGGACAAGGAACTGCTTATCGGATTGAACAAAGGATTCGGCAACATCATCTGCAGGTGCGAAACGGTTTCAGAGGCGGAAGTGGTTGCCGCCATAAGGAACGGGGCAAGGACAACGGACGGCATAAAACTCAGGACCCGCGCGGGAATGGGAAGATGCCAGGCGGGGTTCTGCACTCATCACGTGATGAGGATCCTTTCGAGGGAACTCGGGACACCTGAGGAAAAACTGACGAAGCGCGGCGGAGACTCGCTGGTAGTGAAGGAAAAGAGATGAAAAAAATATCCACCGATATTATTGTCATAGGCGCAGGGCCTGCCGGAATGGCGGCAGCGCTGAAAGCATTTGAGATGGGAGTTAAGAATATCCTCCTGGTCGACAGGTTGCCCGAGCCGGGCGGGATACTCCAGCAGTGCATACACAACGGGTTCGGTCTCCATAAATTCAAGAAGGACCTCACGGGGCCCGAGTTCGCGGACAACTACATCCAGAAAATAAGCAAGACAGGCATTAATGTCATGCTACATACGATGGTCATAGAAATGACATGGGACGGAAAGCTGGTACTTGCAAACGAAGTCGACGGTCTTGTGGAAGTGACGCCTAAGGCGATCGTTCTGGCGATGGGCTGCAGGGAGAGGACGCGCCAGCAGGTGAGCATTCCGGGCACAAGGCCTTCGGGCGTATTCACGGCGGGAGTCGCGCAGAGGTTCATGAACATAGAAGGCTATGTGCCGGGGAAAGAAGTTGTCGTCGTCGGAAGCGGGGACATCGGAATGATAATGGCGCGAAGGATGACGCTCGAAGGAGCAAGGGTCCACGCCGTCACGGAGATACTCCCCTATCCCGGCGGCCTAACGAGGAATGTTGTCCAGTGCCTTAATGATTATGAGATCCCTCTGTATCTCAAGCATAATGTTATCGATATCAAGGGGCATGACAGGGTAAGGGAAGTCAAGATCGCGCGGCTCGATGAGAAGGGACATCCCACAAGCGAAACTTTCAATATCGAATGCGACACGCTCCTTTTTTCCGTGGGCCTTATACCGGAGAACGAACTGTCAATGATGATATCTCTCGAGCTGAATCCCGCGACGGGAGGGCCGTTCATCGATGACAATTACCAGACAAGCAGGAAAGGCGTTTTTATCTGCGGCAATGCCGCCTTCGTGAACGACCTGGCGGATTACGCCGGCACCGAAGGCGAAATAGCGGGAGAGGCCGCGGCAAAATACGCGAACGACGCTCTGGAAGCTGAAACGAAGGTGAGGGTGATAGCTGGGGACAATGTCCGCTTCGCGGCCCCGAACTTCATCACAAGGAAAGATCATGTGACCCTGTATGCGCGCGTCACCCAGCCGATGCTGGACGTCACGGTTTCGTCATCCGGCGGGATCATGAGCATGAAAAAACAGATCGTAAAGCCGAGCGAGATGATAGAGATAGAACTGGACGGCGAAAAACTGAAAAAGATCAAAGAGCTAAGGGAGCTTATTATCGATGTCAAACCAAATAAGTGAAAAAAAGTTCACCTGCATAATGTGCCCTCTCGGGTGCGCAGTAACCGTAAAACACGACGACAAGGGCGGCATCGTCGAAGTGCTTGGCGCCTCCTGTAAAAAGGGCGAGGCGTACGCGAAAGACGAATTCACGAAACCCATGAGGGTCCTGACCTCGACCATTGCGATCAAAGGCGCTCAATTCGCGAGACTGCCGGTGAGGACCTCCGGTGTCATACCGAAAGACAGGATATTCGATTGCATGAAGGAGATTCAAAAGATCAGGGTTAAAGCTCCGGTCAAGCTGGGAGATAAGGTGATCGGGAACATACTTGATCTCAAAGTGGATATTATCGCGACAAGGGGAGCGTAGATCCAGGATTTTTCATTGATTTAATCACTTCGGCATAAACAACAGGGTTATTCAATTTTAATTTGTTTAAGAAAATATTTTTGTCCGATCTTGTTATTACTTCGATACTTTGCGACAGCATTTGAGCAAGGCCCGCACTTTGGTCTATAACGAATGCCTTGATCTGATCATCGGTCAGATAAGCGATCTGAGCTCCCGTCAATGCTGTAAGCTGCCACCACTCAAATGCCTTGATTTGCTCTGAAGTCATTCCTCTAAGCAGATTAGAAGGTATTTTTGGGATTATCTCAACATCAATTGCACTGATCTGTTTAGGGGTAAGTGCGGCAAATTGCTCCGGAGTTAAAAAATTGATCCACTTTTCAAGCAGCCAATCCAACTGCCTGTGGTTGAACGCCCTAAGCTGAGCTTCGGTCAGCGACGATGCCTGATCGGGAGTAAACCTTTCGATCTGACGCCTTGTCAGTTTTGCAACCGGTTCTACGCTCTTTAATGTGAACGTTTCCCGGATATATCTGCCAGCTGAAACTGATCCCGTCGAGTCTACCACGTTCAATATCTCCTTTTTACCACATAGATTACCGATTAATTATCGATAATAACAGGAAAGGATTTCAGTTCTCTTTGCCCTTGAAGAACAGCCAGCTTTTCGGGCCGGCGTTTTTGAATCGAACCAGATGGTAAAGCCCCTTCAGCTTCTTGCCGTGGATGTCTATCAGGATGCTGTCTTTTTCGAACTTAACGGCATCATAAGTGCCGCTGTCCCAAATCTCGACTTTCCCCGCTCCG
>CAYHAH010000057.1:0-6786 GCA_964354575.1 uncultured bacterium | reverse complement strand
AACGATCTCCTGAACGACTCCGTGACAAGTTCCGAGCATGCCTTGCTCGTGGAGTAGGGGTCGAACCCTCCCAGGGGGTCCGTCTCCCTGTATCCCTGTTTCTTTTCCTGGTTCTTGTAGACCTTGTCGGTGGTGACGTTTATCACCGCCCTCACGGACCCGCATTCCCTGACGGCTTCAAGCAGATTGACCGTGCCGATCACGTTGACCGCAAAAGTTTCGGAAGGCATTTTATAGGACCGCCTCACCAGCGGCTGGGCCGCCATGTGTATCACGATCTCAGGGTAGGCTGATAAAAGCGCTTTTTTCAATGTCTCGAGGTCTCTTATGTCCGCGATTATCGAGGCTGCCAGCTCGTCAATTTTGCATAATTTGAACAAGCTTGGATCTGTCGGAGGCTCGAGGGCATATCCCGTAACTTTAGCTCCCAGCTGACTAAGCCAGAGGCAAAGCCAGGAACCTTTGAATCCGGTGTGGCCGGTGACGAAGACCTTCTTGTTCTTCCAGAAATTCATTTCCAGACTTTCCACGGGGCGCGGCCGGTGTCCCAGAGATCGTTCAATTGCTTCACATCGCGCATGGTGTCCATGCAGTGCCAGAATCCTTCATGCTTGAACGCCGCGAGTTGTTTTTCCTTGGTCAGTTTTTTCATGGGTTCCTGTTCAAAAAAGCAATCCTGCTCCCCGATGTACTTGAATATTTTTTTGTTCAGCACAAAGAACCCGCCGCTGATATAGCCTTCCTTTATCTGGGGTTTTTCCGAGAAAGCGGAAACCAGGTTTTCTTTAATGAGCAATTCCCCGAATCTTGATTCGGGATGCACGCCCGTTAGAGTGGCTGTCTTGCCCGAAGCAACATGGGATTTGAATAATTCCATTATGTCAACATCCGACAGCCCGTCTCCGTACGTCATCATGAACGTGTCGGCGTCTATGTATTTTTGGATCTGCTTTATCCTGCCGCCGGTCATCGTGTCCGGTCCGGTATCAACAAGCGTGACCCTGAACTCGTCGTGATTGCTCGTTTTGTGCGATATGATCCTTGAGGATCTCCCGTATTCCAGCGTAAAATCATTATTGAAGGCCTCGTAGTTGAGGAAATATTCCCTTATTATGTCGCCTTTGTAGCCGAGACATATTATGAAATCGTTGAAGCCGTGATGCATGTATGTTTTCATTATGTGCCAGAGGATGGGGTAGGGGCCTATCTGCACCATCGGCTTCGGCTTGTATTCCGTTTCCTCTCTGAGTCTCATCCCCATGCCGCCGGCCAGTATCACGACTTTCGGTTTTATTGATTTGGATGACATTTGTGCCTCCTTATTTATACCCGAGTTCTTTTACGACAGCGGAAACTTTACAGGGGATCTCGATCGGCTTAGCTCCCTGCTTGACGGCGCAGTCGGGATCTTTGAGCCCGTGGCCGGTCAGGACGCACACAACCACTGAGCCGTCAGGTATTGTCCGCTTTTTTGTCAGCTTTATCATTCCGGCGATCGAAGCAGCAGAAGCGGGTTCGCAGAACACTCCCTCAAGCTTTGCGACCATCCTGTAAGCCTCAAGTATTTCATCATCGGTCACGATCGATATCGAGCCGGCTGATTCCTCAGCCGCCGCAACGGCGCTCTTCCAGCTTGCGGGATTCCCTATCCTGATGGCAGTCGCGACAGTTTCCGGCTTTTCAATGGGATGTCCCCTCACGATCGGGGCGGCGCCTTCCGCCTGGAACCCGACCATTTTCGGCAGTCTCGATATCTCTTTCTTTTCGTAATATTCCTTGAATCCTTTCCAGTACGCGGTGATGTTGCCGGCGTTGCCCACGGGGATGGCGAGGAAATCGGGAACGGATTCGAGCTGGTCGCAAACCTCAAATGCGGCGGTCTTTTGCCCCTCTATCCTGAAAGGATTGATCGAGTTAACTATCTCGACGGGATATTTTTCCCCGAGTTCCCGGACGAGTGTCAGGGCTTCATCAAAATTCCCCTGGACGGCGAAGACCTTTGCGCCGTGCATCATCGCCTGGGCAAGCTTTCCCAGGGCGATCTTGCCGCTGGGGATAATCACTATACAGTCAATTCCGGCCCTTCCGGCGTATGCCGCGGCGGAGGCGGATGTGTTGCCTGTGGAGGCGCAGATTACCGCCTTGAACTTTGATTCAAGAGCCTTGCTTATGGCAACGGTCATTCCCCTGTCCTTGAACGAGCCGGTGGGGTTCACTCCCTCGTATTTTAGATAAACCTTACATTTGGTCAGGTTGCTCAGTTTTTCCGCGTAAATAAGGGGAGTATTGCCCTCGTTGAGCGTGATAACGGGTGTTTTGTCCGTTACGGGCAGGTAATCCCTGTATTTGTCTATCAAGCCCTTCCATCTCATAATTTTGTAATAATAACATATGGAAAATACCTCGGCAAGAAGCAAAAAAGAGTGAAATTTCCCAAGGAATTTGACGATGAATAGACAGAAATCTTATGAGGAGAGCATATGGCAGAAATCTCACTTAGAGCTACAATAAGAACAGCAAGAACGACTTGCAATATCTTGGGCATCCCGGAAAAAAGGGCGCCTTATCTTACGCGTAGAATTTATAAATACACATCAACATCCGGGCTGATTCGTAAGGACCGCCTTGCGCAAGCTGCTGAAATAATAAAAAAAGAAAATCCGGCCATATCAAAGAAAGCCACAACGGATCAGATTCAACAGGTGTTGCGATGGTTTGAATTGGTCTCTCCCAAGGGTGTTTCAAGCGGCAGAATTGATGAAAAAAGGATAACAAAAATAACGGAAAATCTTGTCAAGGCCGGAAACGTAGATCAGATATGGATGATATTTGGTGACGTTACCACAGAAACGGGCATAGGTTCCGGAGCAGGCGTATATGAAATAGACCAATGGGGGCAGATCCACACCAGGGGGAGATCAGGATTAAAAGGGGACTCAAGGTATCATAATTGGGCAGAACCTATGGGGGAGAAAAAGCAGCTTCTATATATTTATGATGTTGTTTGTGGCAAGTGGGAAAAACAAACCGGCGATTTGAAAGCGGAGTATGGAAGGATCTTAGAGTATTTGAAGTTCTGGCATATAGAGAACAGGGAAGAATGGCCGGAGTACGGCTTGAACAGGCAGATCTTATCAAAGATAGCGGATGACCGGTCGTTGCGAGAGGCCTTTACTGACAAAGGAAGGATCCAGGCGTCAAGGATATTCCTGGAAAGTTGCGGAATGGGCGAGCTTTCCCGCATAATAAATGCCGACAACGAGCTCTCTTTTTCAATATTCAAGCAAACAGTTCACAATTACGTTGACGCCCTCAAGGACATTGAACGCGATAAGGAAAGGTTAAAATCATTGACCGAGCATGGGACAGCGGAAGAAATAAATCCGGAACAGATACAAGAAAATTTCTATCAATTAGTGCCTGGCTCAAACCGGAAACCGCTCGCGCTTTTTCTTGCAAATAACCATGAGAAATTGATCAAAGGGAAAAAGATCGAACGGCTGTTCGGCCAGAACAATGAAAAGAAAACATTATCATTGGCTCTTCTGGAAGGGATAGTCGGCACTCTTTCCCGCGCCCTGGAAACAAAAATGGAACATAAGGAGCGAGAACGCGATGTAAAACAGATAGGCCAATTGCTGGAACTTTCAAATATCATGAGCGATGTTTCTATGAAATTTGATGAGAAACTGGCCCGCGCGGTCGTGGTAATTCAGAATCTTTTCAGGAGGAACGGGGAAGACATCAAGTCATCTATATTGAAAGTGGATCCGGCGAATCCGAGAGAAATGTTGATCGCCGCAACCACGATCATAGACACTAAAACAAGGCTGCCTGTGACCGACAGGATCGATATCAGCGGCAAGCCGGCCAAGATATCGGCCTGGGTGGCTCAGCCTAAAAAAAATGAAAGCGGGTCCGGCGAATCCCAAAAAGATGTTTTTGTGCAGAAGGGGGATATCTTCGTAGGCGGAAAGAAACAATCCGAAAAAGAATTAGCGGATTTAGCGCGATCATGTCCGGAACTTTACGCCGAGCTGGAAAGGGTAACCGCTATCAAGCTCAACACTTTCATGTGCGTGCCTTTGCTTTCGGGGAACGACCTGCTTGGCGTTGTGAGCGTGAGCGGAGCTAAGCTTGCCGACAAGGATATGGATATCTTGAAATCAGCCGCCATTATACTTTCTTTGGCCGTCATGAACAATCTTCAGGCAAAAGATTTAGCACTGAAAAACATCCAGCTGCAGAAATCGTCACTTACTGACCAGCTCACCGGAGTTTTTAACCGCAAATATTTTGATAGTGTTTTTCCTAGCCTCTGTACTGCATCATCCCTAACGGGAAAGCCGCTGTCCTTTTTGTTAATAGACCTTGACGGGCTCAAACCTTTTGACGACAGGGATCACCAGGCAGGGGATCACATATTGAGGACGGTTTTTGGCGGATGGTTGAATGCTTATATATCAAATAAATATAAGGAAAACAATGAAATAGCCCTGTGCCGTTATGGGGGAGACGAATTTGCCCTCCCGTTGCCGGACTTTAATCGTGATATGGCGAACGATTTAGCTCTGGAATTATGCAGATATGTAGCTTCCCAGAGGATCAAATTCGAGCAGGGAGAATTCAGCAGGACCGCGGATAATGTGAGCGGATATCACTTCACGGTGAGCATCGGTATAGCGGAACGCACTCCCGACGTGGGCACCTATCAGGAATTGATCCAGAGGGCTGACGGATCTTTGTTTTGGAGAAAAAGGAAGGGCAAGAACGGCGTTTGTAAGTGGACAACCGATATCAGAGATGAGGTTGAAAAGATCAAGTCTGAGGAAGGAAAAAGAAAACAAGAGGAAATAGAGGCAACAGCAAAAGCGGAAGCATTAATAAAAGAATTGGCCTCCCGTCCTGAATCAAGTGATATTGTTGATGTACTGAAAAAACTGACCCGGAAATAGCTCTTTTATAACCTGCCCAAAGAATATCGTTTATGCTATAATCCCCTCGTATGAAATACACAAGGCAGCGCGGAACGCGCGACATCCTGCCGTCTGAAATAAGGACATGGCAGTTTTTAGAAGAGACGGCGCGATCCGTTTTTGAGAGCTTCAATTACTCCGAAATAAGGACCCCCATGTTCGAGCAAACAGAATTATTTTCCCGCGGCATCGGATCCGACACCGACATTGTCGGCAAGGAAATGTACACATTCACCGACAAGGGCGGCCGCTCCATAACGCTGCGGCCGGAAGAAACAGCCCCCGTCGTCAGGGCCGCGATAGAGAACAATCTCATCAAGCAGGGAGAGGTGACCAAACTTTATTATATCGGGCCCATGTTCAGGTATGAGAGGCCGCAGGCAGGAAGGAACAGGCAGTTTTATCAGGCGGGAGTGGAGGTCCTTGGATCGGCAGACCCGCTGGTCGACGTTGAAGTGATCGAGGTGGGATTGAGATTTTTTTCGCAGATAGGATTGAGCGGCCTCGAAGTTGACATCAACAGCGTCGGATGCGATAAGTGCAAACCCAAGTTCAGGGACGAACTGAAAAAATATTTCAAGGACAGATCGAAGGATATGTGCGAGACCTGCCGCGGCCGGCTTGAGAAGAACCCTTTGAGGATACTTGACTGCAAGGAACCAAAATGCCAGAAAGTCATCGAAGGCGCTCCGGCCTCCACCGATCACCTGTGCGAAGAATGCAGGGATCATTTCGACAAGGTCAGGTCATATCTCAATAGATACAGCGTTGAATACAAGCTTAACAAGCGCCTTGTGAGGGGGCTTGATTATTACACAAAGACCGCGTTCGAGATAATATCAAGATCCCTCGGCGCGCAGAACGCCGTTTGCGGCGGCGGCAGGTACGACGATCTTGTCAAGGAATTCGGAGGCAAGCCGACTCCCGGCATGGGATTTGCGATCGGCCTGGATCGGCTGATAATGGCGCTTGAAGATCAGAAGGTTAAAATACCGGAGGACCAGAGATTGAAGGTCTATATTGCGACGCTGGGAGAGCCCGCCAGGCGGAAAGGGTTTGAAGTGCTCAGGAATCTCCGAGACATGGGGATAAAGTCGGACATGGATTATCAGGGAAAGGGGCTTGATTCCCAGCTTAAGACAGCGGACAGGCTGAAAGCCCGTTTCACGATCATCATCGGCGACGATGAACTCAGGAATGAGGCGCTGATCATCAAGTCGATGGACGAAAAGACGCAGGAAAAGGTCAAATTTGAGGAAGTGCTGAGGAAACTCAAATGAAACGTACCCATAATTGCGGCGAATTAAGGAAGAAAGACGTCAATAAAGAGGTCGTTTTGGCCGGGTGGGTGCACAGGCGCCGCGATCACGGCGGGTTGATATTCATTGACCTGCGGGACAGGTCGGGTTTATGCCAGGTGACGATTGACGTGACGAAAGGCGAATTACATAAAATCGGCGAACAGCTGAGGTCTGAATTCGTCACCCTGGTCAAAGGCAAGGTCGTGGAACGCACAAAAGACACGGTAAACCCGAAACTTCCGACCGGAGAGATCGAGGTCATCGCTTCCAGTATTGAAATATTGAACAAGTCGAAGACCCCGCCGTTCGAAATAGCCGATCCGAACCAGGAGATCGATGAAACGGTCAGGTTGAAATACCGTTACATCGACCTCCGCAAGGACGAAATGAGGGAAAACCTGATATTCCGCCACAAAGTCATCAAGGCATCCAGGGATTTTCTCGACAAAGAGAGCTTTCTCGAGATAGAAACGCCGTTCCTGACCAAGTCCACCCCTGAAGGAGCCAGG
>CAYHAH010000056.1:0-12221 GCA_964354575.1 uncultured bacterium | reverse complement strand
TACCCGACGCTCCAGCTCAACAGATCGCCGATCTTTTTCTTGAAAAAGTCGGCAGTCGAGATCTTTTCAATGACCTCCACCTTGGTCACTGTTTTTTCCTTCGCCTCCTCGGCAAAGGCGAGGCTGTAATTGAATAATATTACGACCAGTAACAATGAATATTTTTTCATTTTACGATACCGAATGCCCTGAAAAACGCTTCGCCTTCCCTTTCCTTCACCGGATCATCGGGCCTGAATTTCCCGCCCGGCTCAGGCGTTATGAGTCCCGCGTCAAGGGCGGCCTTTATCTGGGGAGCGAAACGATAGTTTTTGGGAACATCAACTAAAACCTGCTCTTCAACTATCGGGATAGCCAAGCCCGAGGCCTTTACCAGCCAGGAGATCATTTCTCCCCTCGTTATCGGGGCTTCTATGCTGAATTTCGCCTCCGAGGAGACCTCTATGACCCCAAGAGTCACAAGGTTCTCCACCTTTTCCTTCCTCTCTATGATCATTTCCTTCTGTTCAATGAGCTTCGTCTTTATTTCTTTTTGCTTTGTCTTTTCTTCGGACAAAAGCTTTTCTTGTGTTGACACATCGACGCCTTTTTCCTTCTCTTTTTTAAGCTCTTTTTCTTTTTTTGCGATCTCCGCCTCTCTCTTTACCACCTCTCGATCTATCTTTTTCTCAATTTCCGTTTCTTCTTCTACTATTACCTTTGCTTTTTTGAGGATCCTCCTCAACGCCTTTTTCGTCTCAGAGCCGAGACTTGCAGATATTTCTATGAGGTTCTTTCCCGAGACCAGGGGCTGGACGGCCGTGAAGGAGCCGTTACTGCCGACTTCGGTTCTTGCTCCGTTAATTAAGACCCTTGCTTTTGGTCTTGTCTCCCCTGATATGACGACATATTCGTCGTAAGTGACATAATCGTCCTTTGGAAAAACAAGTTTCAGCATGTCCTTTGGAGGCGGAGGTGCCGCAGCCTTTACCGCCTCGGGGGATGCGAAAAATGCGAATTCACGGGGCGAATATGACAAAGATATATACGAGATCTGCGTCTCCGTTACGGGGTCCTTAAGGGTCGTCAGGTCCACCTCGGCGCCCTGTAATTGAACTCCCAGCCCGAACGAAAGGCTGGATACGGTCCTGTCGGTCATTAACGTGGAGCTTCCGCCGAACCTCACGAAAAACCAGTCGCCGAGCGAACCTTCCACGCCGAAAAAGCTGTTGTGTTTTTGGTCCTCGCCCGCGTCGGCGGTCTCAAAATCAAATGCCGCTTTCAAGCCGAGTTCTCGATCGTAAAAAACCGAATTCCTGCCGAGAAGATCAACGACAAGTCCTATTCTTGTAGCCCTGGGGAATGCTTCATCGCTCGAACCCAAAGTATATGAAGTGCCGTAAATATTTCTGATCATCACGCCAAATGAAGCATACTTGCCCGCCTTCCACAAAATGCCGGCGTCATAATCAGTCCCGTTGTTAGAAGCCGTCTTGGTCGATCCGGAGACGGAGAGATGCTGCGACAATAAGGTCTTAACGGCGATTCCGACCGAAAACTCGTCAGATCCTATCCCGTAACCGGCCAAAGCGATTTCGTGCTTGTAATCCGCTTTTAAATCATCGGAAAGGCGGATCCCTTTATAATCCTTATAAACGGTCCCGACACCGAAATTTCCTATGGCGGTTCCGTATACCGCCCCGACTGATAAGGTCTGTGCGTTATTTCCCGAGATAATGACGCCCCGTGAATTCGCAAGTCCGGCCGGGTTATAAAAGAGGCAATTTATATCGCCTGACGCTCCCGCAAAAGCCCCGCCGAGTGAAAGCGGCTTCGCTCCGGAGGTCTGGTCAAGAGGATCGATGCCGATATCAGTGATCCAGGCGTATGAACAGACGGAACACATAAAAAACCAGAGAACTAACAGTAATTTTTTCATTGTTTTTCTTTTGTCACGAGGACCTTAACGAATGAGATGTCAGATTTCAGCCCGCTTTTATCCAGCGCTCTGACCGCGACATCCTTTTCCCCTGCCACGGTTTCGGTCGTCATTATAAAGCTTATTTCATACAGCCCGCTCACCATCAGGTTCATTTTTGCGTTGTTCGGCCCGCCCAGGGGCATCAGATCGGCCCAAACCTGAGATACGTCGGATACTCCCTGGGCATCCGTCACCTTGGCTGAAAGTTTCAGCGGGGTTTTTCCGTCAGCCGCGATCTTGGCGGGGACAGCGGCGACCGTCCTTATGACCGGTTTGGTGCTTACCTTGCAGTACTGATAAGCGGTGTATCCTCTTTCAAAATCAAACAGGGCTGAGCTAAGCTCTTTTACGTTCCAAAGCCTTGAGAGAAGGACCGCGACCTCTCCTCTGGTCATGTTCTTTTCGGGTTCGAATTTCCTGATCTTTCCCGGATAGCCTTTGATCCAGCCCTCATTATAGGCGGAATAAATATAATCCGCGTCGTTTGAGCCTGGCGTGACGTCATAAAAAGGGCTTTTTTGCAGGCTCAAGGGAGCAAGGTCATTCGCTCTTGCCACTACCGCAACGGCATCGCCCCTTTTTATCAGGTCGCTCACACCGAACATGTCGGCCGCGACGCCTGTCATGAAACCCGCATCCACGACCGCTTTTATGTACGGGGCTCTCCAGTGCTCCTTGGGCACGTCATAAAAAATATCGGCGGCAACGACGGGCAATTTCAGCTGCTTGGCCTTGGCCAGCCAGGTGGCGAATTCGCCCCTCGACAGAGGGTTGCCGGGCAAAAAAGTATTATCCGGGTAACCTTCTATTATCCCCAGAGTCAAGAGGGTCAATACCTGATGCTTGGCCCAGTGCGCCTTGCCTTTGAACAATTCTTCAATGTCATCGCAGGTGACTATCCTGAGCACCCTGATTTTTTTTGTCAGCCTTCGCTCTCCTGCATATTTCGCCGTAACAAGAATAAAGTTCTTGCCGGGCCTTAATAGTGCAATAGCGTTGAATTTTCCGTCCTTATCAAGATCGACTCCGGTTCCGTTAATGTCCACTTCTCTTGCTCCGAGCACCGCTCCCACCATGTCAGCTCTTGTTGACAAAGTTTCGGTCTTGTCTGTTGGAGAAGTTATGTCAAATATTGTAATGGCAGCGGCACTGAAGGAAATCAAACCCATTAAGAGGACAAGCAGTGAAGCAAGCTTTGGTTTGATCATGGCGAAATTATATTATACATTAAATCTAATGTAAACCAGGTCGCCGTCCCTAATAACATAATCCCTGCCTTCCAGGCGGATCAGTCCCATCTCTTTTGCTTTTGCGTGTGTCTCTGCCTTGAGCATATCGCTGTAGTGAATGACTTCCGCGGAAATAAAGCCTCTCTGCATGTCCGAGTGGATCCTTCCGGCCGCTTCCGGCGCTTTCGACCCTCTTTTGACGGTCCACGCCCTGCATTCTTTCTCATTGGCCGTGAAGAAGGTTATCAGGTCCAGCAGCTGATATCCCGCCTTGATGAGCCTTGCAATGCCCGGCTCGATAAGACCGATATCTTTCTCGTACTCTTTTGCATCTTCCTCAGAAAGTTCTTCTATGTCCATCTCAAGCTTGGCACAAATGGGAACGACGCTTGCCTTCTCTTTCGCCGCAGCCTCATAAACGGCTCTAACGAGCGGGTCATCGGGGTCAGCCAGCTGTTTTTCATCGACATTCGCGATGTATATCATCGGCTTCATCGTCAAGAGGTGAAGGTCCCTTATCTCGTGCTTTTCCGCGTCGGAAAGCTCAATGAGCCTTAAGGGACTACCTTCGTCCAGATGCTTCTTAATTTTTTCGACCGCTTCGAGTTCATTCATGACCTCCTTTTTGCCGGATTTGGCGGAGCTCTTGAGCGCGAACCATCTCTTTTCGGTGGTAGCCATGTCAGCCAGAGTAAGCTCGACGTTTATGATGTCAATGTCCCTCTTAGGATCGACGCTTCCTTCAACATGGGCGATGTTCGGATCGGGAAAACACCGGACAACATGGACAACGGCATCAACTTCCCTTATGTAGGAAAGGAACTGGTTCCCAAGACCTTCTCCTTTATGCGCATTCTTGACCAGGCCCGCTATGTCTATGAATTCAATGGCTGTCGGGATTGCTTTCGCGGACTTCATGAAGAGCTGGACATTGCCGAGGCGGTCGTCGGGAACGGCCACAACGCCGAGGTTCTTGCTTTTTGTGCAGAAAGGATAGTTCGACACTTCCGCGCATGCGTGCGAAAGAGCGTTAAAAAGCGTTGACTTGCCTATATTCGGAAGGCCTGCTATCCCGAGTGATAATCCCATTTCAGGCGACCCTGAGGCTTATGTCCAGGGCAGGAGCCGAGTGGGTCAGGGCGCCGACTGAGACGAAGTCAACGCCTGTTGCGGCGATACTGCGTATGTTCTTTAATGTGACCCCGCCGGAGACCTCGATCTCTATTTTCTTCCCCGATCTTCTGATCAATTTAACCGATCTCTTGATGTCGTTAATGCCCATGTTATCAAGCATTATCCTTGCGACCCCTGTTCCGACCGCTTCTTTAACCTGATTGATGGTCTTTGCTTCAACTTCGATATTTTTATATTTCCGTTTTGCAAGGTCAACCGCCTTTTTCAGGCTGCCGGCAACAGAAATGTGGTTGCTTTTTATGAGCACTCTATCGAAAAGCCCGATCCTGTGGTTATATCCGCCGCCGGTCTTTACGGCATACTTCTCAAGGACGCGAAGTCCCGGGGTGGTTTTCCTTGTGTCTAATATTTTGATCCCTTTTCCTGCTGCCTTTACGAATTTATTTGTGAATGTGGCTATGCCCGAAAGTCTCTGCAGAAAATTGAGCGCCGTCCTTTCCGCCGTCAATATTCCCCTTGCAGGACCCGTAACGGTCGCCGCAATGGCTCCCTTTTTCACGGCCTGGCCGTCCCTGACCTTTTCGGAGAATATTATGTTCCTGTTTACGGATTGAAAGACCAGCCGCGCTATGGAAAGTCCGCAAATGATCCCGTCCTCTTTAACGATGATCCCGGCGCTAGTTTTCTTGTCAGGGGAAATTATTGAAATAGTTGTAATATCGCCGCTTCCTATATCTTCCCTAAGGGCAAGGATAACGGCATCCAATATCAGCATCTTAATGTCTTGACTGTAGCTCATGGCACGAACCAGGATATGTAATAATACATTATGGGAGCGGTTAAGATGAAGCTGTCCATCCTGTCAAGAAATCCGCCGTGGCCCGGTATCATGTTGCTTGAATCTTTCACTCCGGCGTCCCTTTTTATGAGGGATTCGACCAGGTCGCTTATCTGCCCGACGATGCCTATGATGATCCCGAGTATGATGCCGTGCATTAAACTCATGTTTATCATCCTGCTGAACACGGCCGCGGCAATCACGCTGACCGCAAATCCCGATACCGCCCCTTCAACGGTCTTTCGCGGACTTATGTACGGGCTTAATTTTATTCTTCCCAGAAAGGTGCCTACCACGTACGCGGTCGTATCGCAAGCCCACACAGCGATCATTAGAAAGAAAAGATACGCTCCGTGCAATGTGAGCTCCCTTATGAGTATCAGGAAGCTGAACATCCATCCTATGTAAAGTATACCGAGAAGCGTTATCGACGCGTTAACGGTGGAGTTCTGGGCTTTTTTCAGGAAGATCCCCGCGGAGAAAGTGAGAATAATGGCTGTGGTGAGTATTCCCGTGGCGTACGGCTCCCAGTGGGGGTGCTTCAGGGTATATGTCGTGAACCACGTGAAGAACACTGTTACGATACCCCCGACAAAATAGGAGGGTGAGTATCCCTTTCTGTTCATCAGGGAATAAAATTCGTTGAGGGAGAAAAGGGCAAGCGCCGTGACAAAGATAAAAAAGCTCCACCCGCCGTAATACGTGCACGCAACTATTATCGGGATGGATGCGATTATGGTCAATATTCTTGCGAGCATCAAGCTCCCCCGAATTTCCTCGTCCTGCCGCCGTAATCGTTTATTGCTTCAAGCAGGTGCGACTTTCTGAAGTCGGGCCACAAAACGTCGGTGACCCAGATCTCCGCGTACGCGATCTGCCAGAGCATGAAATTGCTTACCCGCATCTCCCCCGCCGTTCTTATCAGCAAGTCGGGGTCGGGCATCCCGGCAGTGTACAAGGACCGCGATACCAGATCTTCGTCGATTCTATCACTTTTGAGATTTCTTTTAACTATCGATTTAACGCCGTCAACTATCTCCGCCCTCCCGCCGTAACTGAGCATTATGTTCAGGTTCAGCCTGTCGTTGTCCATGGTTTTTTTTTCGGCGGACATAATTTTTTTCCGGAGCTTTTCGGGAAGCATCGGTATCCTTCCAAGAAAACGCACCTTTATGCCGTTTTTGTTAAGGTCGCTGATCTCTCTGCCGATAGTCGATGAAAGGAGGTTCATCAGGAAGCCCACTTCTTCTTTCGGCCTCTTCCAGTTCTCTGTGGAGAAAGCGTAAACAGTAAGATATTTTATGCCCAATTCAACGCAGGTTTTTACGGCTTCCTTAAGCGAAGCCGCCCCGCGCCTGTGCCCTTCTATCCTCGGAAGCCCCCTTTTCCTCGCCCACCGGCCGTTGCCATCCATTATTATCGCGATATGTTTTGGGGTTTGTGAGTTGGTCATTGAGGTTTATCTAGATTGATAATATTTCGGATTCTTTGGCAGCCAGGAGCTTGTCAATTTCAGCAACATTTTTATTTGTAAGGCCCTGTATCTCTTCTTCCACTTTTTTCTTTCTGTCTTCGGACCATTTTTCGGAATCCGACTTCGTTTTGATCTCCGCGATAAAATCCTTCCTTATGTTCCTGATGGCAACTTTCGAATTCTCCGCTTCTTTTTTGGCGATCTTTACAAGCTCGTTCCTTCTCTCCTGCGTGGGCTGGGGCATGTTCAGCCTTATCACGCCGCCTTCCGAATTGGGAGGAAGCCCGAGATCGGATTTTTGGATCGCCTTCTCTATGTCTTTTACGGAATTCTTGTCATAAGGCTGGATGACCAGAAGTCTCGGCTCAGGGACCGAAATGTTCGCAAGCTGTTTTAAAGGTACAACGGTGCCGTAGTAATCAACGTTCACGTGATCAAGCAGCGAAGGCGACGCCCTGCCTGTCCTTATCGAAGCGAAGTCCTTCTTGAGGGCTTCGAGCGTTTTTTTCATCTTTTCTTCAGCGGACTTTGTTATCTCATCCATGTTCAATCCTTTGTGATCGTTGTCCCGACCGGTTTGCCCAAGATCACTTTTTCGATATTCCCGTGCTTGGTGACGTCAAAGACGACTATCGGGATGTTATTATCCATGCTGAGGGTCGCAGCCGTGGCATCCATGACCTTCAACCCTTTGTTCAGGACATCCATGTAAGTAAGCGTCTTGAATTTCTTCGCGTTTGAATATCGCATCGGGTCCTTGTCATAGACCCCGTCAACTTTTGTCGCCTTCAGGATCACGTCAACATCGAGCTCCGCCGCCCGCAGCGATGCCGCTGTATCTGTTGTGAAATAAGGGTTTCCCGTTCCTGCAGCAAGGATCACGACTCGTCCTTTTTGCATGTGGCGCATAGCCCGCCTCCTGATGAACGGCTCCGCGATCGATTTCATTTCAATGGCGGTCTGGACCCTGCTGTCCACGCCTTTTTTTTCGAGCGCATCCTGAAGCGCGAGCGCGTTGATGACGGTCGCGAGCATTCCCATGTAGTCGCCGGTCGCCCTGTCCATTCCCCTTGCGCTTCCCGCTATGCCCCTGAAGATATTTCCGCCTCCCGCGACAATGGCTACGTCTATCTTGTGTCTTTTTATAGTCTTGATCTCTTCGGCAATGACGTCCAGAACCTGCGGATCGATCCCGTATTTTTGAATTCCCCCGAAGACTTCACCTGATAGCTTGAGGAGGACTCTTTGATATTTAACTTTCATCGGGAGGTATTATACTATCGGGCAAGAGCCGATGCAATGTGTAAGAAAGATTAAAGGTTACAAAAAGAAAAGAATATCTATCTATCCTCGATAAGAAGAACTCCGCCCTTATGGTGCTCCTGATTGTCACTTAGAAAAAAGTCGAAGTCGCACCCACCGCGTCGTATTGGGCGCACAATAATTCCGGAATTATTTATATTGTTTTCCGCCCATACCCAATAGTCTCTAGAAAAAAACCGCTCCGCCTCTGACAATTCTTGTTCGGTTGGAATCCTGAATTTTCTTCCTGGATTTTGTCGATTTAATCCTTCGGCAAGCGCTCTGGCATCCAATATAGAGGAAATGCCAACCTTTATGTCGGTTTTTGATTTGTCAGCAATATAAGCATTAAATCGATTTGCATCAGGACCTTGAATCTTATATCCGGCTTTAACCAGCGATGCAAAATGGCCTGCAGTAGCTACACCAGCCATGATTTTAAAAGGCAATCGGTAATCTTCTATCATATTCGGCAGTGCAATTTTTGATGACACTCTGCGCATTATAATTGATGTGGGCTTCTTTAAAGCTCTTGCACCAGAAACTCTTTCCATATATTTGTCCTCCTTCGCAACTTTTCGAAATTATGTCTTTACAGATTTATTATCGACAGCTTCCCTGGGAAATTTCAGTTTATTTGAGGATATAAAGTCTAGATGTTGAGAGGTACAAGCCCCGGCTTCTAGCTCTTCTCGCTCGTCTAGCTCTTCTTTGCGCCGACAAACTCAACGATCTTTTGCGCTGCTTTTTTTGAGGCGCCGGGCTCCCCCAGTAGAGAGCGGACTTCCCTGTAGCCGGCTTTCGCCTTGACCGGATCGGCCAGGATCTTTACCGCTTCATTATATATGTTCTCCGCGGTGGCCCGCCCCATCACGAATTCAGGAACGACCATCTTGTTCGTCAAAATATTCGGCATGCTGTAAAAAGGGAGTTTGATCCCCAAAATGTGCCTGCCGATATAATATGTGACGGGAGAGAGCTTGTAGAACATTATAACGGGCGTGTTGAGGCAGACGCATTCGAGTATTACCGTTCCGGACTTCGCTATGACCAGGTCCGAATTAGCAAGGACATCATAGTTGCTGCCTTCGATTATATTGATGCTCAATGATGTCCCTGAAAGCCGTTCCTCTATCATTTCCCTGAACTTTGACGATGAGATCGGAAGGACGAACTCGGCGCCTTTGATCCTCACGGCCGCATCGATCAAGATAGGCAGGAGATTTTTTATTTCGTGGGATCTGCTCCCCGGACATAAAGCGATAATCTTTTTTGACGGGTCGATGCCGAATTTCCGGCAAAAATCCTGCCTGTTCATGTTCGATTTTACAATATCGAGCAGGGGATGCCCGAAATAAACTGAATTGCCTCCGGCGGCTTTGTATATCTCGTGCTCCTTCTTGAAGATCGATATTATAAGGTCGATCGTCCTGATCACTTTATCAACGCCTTTTTTGGTTCCCCAGAGCCATTCCTGCGGCGATATATAATAAATTGTCTTGATCCCCCTGCTTTTTGCGTAAGCCGCCAGAGGCATATTGAATCCCTGGGCATCAATAAGGATCAACGCGTCAGGTTTTTCGCTATTGATCATGTCCTTCATTGATCTGAGAGTGGATAGATGGAATGGGAGGTATTTGATCGCTTCGACTATGCCGATGGAACTTTTTTCGGTGATGTCGATCCTGATATCTACGCCGGCCGAGCGCATTTTCTCTCCGCCCATGCCGAAAAGTTGGCAGCCTTTGAGTTCCTTGGCCAGAATACTTGCGAGAAGGTCCGCAGAAACCTCAGCAGCGGACATCATTATTTTGGGTCGCATGACTAGATCCCGATTTCGGGTATGTCTGGGAATAAAAGTCCTTTTTCTATTTCTGTCTCTTCGATTCCCGCTTCTGCGCCTTCCCTTTTCTTGCTTATTCCCCTTATGCTTTCCGCCTCAAGGAAATTGACCAGTTGTTCAACTTCATCAACCATCTTTATCTTTTTCCTTATTTCATCGACAGCATGCTTTACGCTTGTCCTGGACATGTAAAGGATCTTGAAGCATTTCTTTATTTCAGTTTGAGCCTCTTCGGAAAATCCGCGCCTCTGCATCCCTATCAAATTGAGCCCCCTTACATATCCCGGGTTCCCGTCAAAAAGCATGAACGGCGGTATGTCCTGGACTACCTTTGAAGAAGATCCGATCATTACGAGGCGTCCGATCCTTGTCCCCTGGTGAATGCCCGCCAGCCCGCCTATGACCACCTGGTCTTCAACGACGGTGTGCCCGCCGAGTCCCACATACCCGCCGATCACGGCCTGGTTGCCAATTTTGCAGTTATGCGGAATGTGGGCATATACCATTATGAAATTCTCATCGCCCACGATGGTCTTTGTCCCTTCGCCTGAAGGCAGATGTATCGTAGCGAATTCCCTTATGACGTTCTTGTTGCCGATGATGATCTCGTTCCTTTCGCCTTTATACTTGTAATCCTGAGGAGGAAGCCCTATCGAAACATTGTGATGGATGACATTGTCGGATCCGATCGTGGTCCATTTCCTGATTATCGTATGCGACCCTATCTTGGTGTTGTCGCCTATCTTCACTTCCGGCCCTATCACTACATAAGGGCCTATGTCCACGTTTTTCCCGAAGTGGACGGACGGGTGCACCGACGCTGTTTGGTGTATCTTGGGCTCGTCGCTTAACCTGTCGTTCAAAGAAAAGAGTATCTCGCCTTCCGCCACGACCTCGCCGTCCACTTTTGCGGCGCACTTGAGCTTCCCGATCGTGCCTTTCATCTTCAGCGCTTCAACTTCAATCCTGAGCTGGTCCCCCGGAACGACCGGCTTTCTGAAACGCACCCCGTCTATTCCCGCAAAATAGACCAGTTTTCCCTCGTTTTCCGGCATCTTTAACGCTATTACCGCTCCAACCTGTGCCATTGCTTCAAGGATAAGGACGCCCGGCATGATCGGAAGCCCGGGGAAATGCCCCTGGAAGAACGGTTCGTTGACCGTCACGTTCTTTATCCCTACGGCACGGTGCCCCTCTTCCAGTTCAATGATCCTGTCGACCAGGAGAAATGGAAATCTGTGCGGAAGGGTCCGCAGAATATCTCCTATGTCCATCTGCTGTTTTTTCCCGCCAAGTATATTTATAATGTTAACCGACCTCCTTATATTCTAAGTCTTACTGGAGCTCTAATTCTTTTGCAAACTTAATGTTCAGGTCATGGCCAGATCTTATGCCTATTATGTGCCCCTTTATCTGCGCCCCCAGAAGGGACAGGTCGCCTATCAGGTCCAGGATCTTGTGCCTTACCAGTTCGTCCTTGAATCTCAGTCTTGTAAGGTAGCCGTCCTTGCCTATGGCGACCGCATTTTTACGGCTCGCGCCAATGGCGAGCCCTTGTCTGTTAAGGGAGACGACCTCATCCATGAACCCGTAGGTCCTTGCAGGAGCGATCTCTCTCGCGTATTTCTTGCCGCTGAACTCGAATTCGTAAAACTGCGTGCCGATAAAATCAATCGGGTAGTTTATCATAAAACTGACCGTAAATCTATCTGAAGGAAGCGCAATCACGCTTTTCCCGTCGGAAAAAGCGAAAACAGGCTTAACTATGTTAATGCATTTTACTTTTGATCCCTGGGGAGCGATCCCGGCTTTCTTTATCAGGTCGCAGTAGGGTTTTGAGCTTCCGTCAAGCGCGGGCGGCTCCATCCCGCTCAGTTCGATTTCCAGGTTGGTCACCGAGAGCGCGTACAACGCGGAAAGGATGTGCTCAACTGTGTGGATATCGCCGAGATTCGTACCCCTGGCCGTGCTTGATACATTTTTCAGGTCTGCTTTTATCCGCGGATGCCCCGGCAGATCGCCCCTCACAAAAACTATGCCCGAGTCGACCTTGGACGGCTTTAACTTAACGGAGGCTTTCTTTCCGGAGTGCAGTCCTATTCCGGATATCGAAACCGCTTCTTTTATCGTATGTTGTTCGGATATTGACATTTATATTTTGCCTGCCTGCCGTCAGGCAGGAGTTTTACAGCGGATTTAGCCAGGAAAAACCGATCAAAAGCGTCTTCGGGTCTTTGTCATTCGCCTTATCTTCGGCGTTCCTGTTGTCATCGGCAAGGATGTTCAACCCGGTAAGGTTTATGGCAAACGAGTCGGAGATGTACCACCTGAAGCCTGTGTTCAGCTCAAACAGGGATTCGCCGGCTAACATGTCCGAAAGGAAATAAAACCTTTCCGAAAACAGCGGGAAATCGAATCCGAACGCGCCCAGCGGCCTGAAC
>CAYHAH010000055.1:0-16785 GCA_964354575.1 uncultured bacterium | reverse complement strand
TTAAGCGCGGCTTCTCCGGAGGCGGCGGTGACCACCTTGAACTCCTTCCCGAGGATGAGAAGGAAAGATTCTCTTATGCTTGACTCGTCGTCAACTACGAGTATTACAGGTTTAACATCAGCCATTGATTATGGTCTTTCCGCGCCTGCCGGCGGGCAGGCTCTTGCCTCTAAGGGCCACCATCTTGGTTTTCCCGCTTGTGGCGAACCTGTCGGCTATTATGAGCGCGGATCTCCTGAGACTGCCGTCAGAAAGGATGCCCCGGCTTATGGTGGATATCATTCTCTTTGCGCCGCTTTTTGCGACAAGTCCCGCGCCGAATTCGCAGATGAGAGCCATTTTCACTATCTTTTCCACGGTCTTTTGAATCGTGTCGAAAGTTGAAATTTCGCCCGCAAGGCCGCGCTCGAACAGCTCCACCTTCGATCTCTCTTTTTCCTCCAGGCGCTGTTTTCGGTAATCCCTGTCAAAGATGACGGAAAGGAACTTCGGGTCAATTTCTTTCTGCTGATTCTGCTCAAGTCTTGCCATATGGATCACTCCTTTTTGAGCCATTGCCGGCTCTACGGATTATATAGCAATTTTCATGCCAAATAAAGGCGGCTTTTTATAGCGGAAAAATGAAGCGTCTTGCGTTTCGGTCCCTTTTGCGGTCCGTATTCGGTCCGTTTTGGACCTTATTTGAGATCAAGAAGTTAGGTTTGGGTGTGGAAGCGGGTTTGGAATTGGGATTTCAATCACTAAGGGTATAATAAGAATTTTTGCCTATGCCTTTTTGGGAAAGTATGTGAAGCTTGACAAGGGCGTTCAGGTCGCGGAAGGCGGTGGTTTTCGGGGCGTGTGTCAGCTTGATGTAGGATTGCTTGGTGAGTTTGCCCTGGTCCTTGGCAAGCTCTAGCGCCTTCAGCTGCCGTTCATTCAGGTCGGATTTCTGCATCGCCTGCTTGATGAAGTCCATCTCGAATTTTTTCGCGTGTTCCTCAATCATTTTCTTGTATATTTCGGGGGGCAGCTTGTCTTTCGTTATAATGTTCTTGCTGCTCAGAACAACGAGCCGCTCTATCAGGTTCTCCAGCTCCCTTACGTTGCCCGGCCAGGGATATGAAGAAAGGACATGCATCGCGTCGTCATCGAAACCTTTTATCTTTTTGCCGAATTCCTTGTTGTATTTTTCGAGGAAATGGTTCACGAGCAGGTGAATGTCATCTGTCCGCTCCCTCAGCGGGGGGATGACAACGGGGATGACGTTCAGCCTGTAGAAAAGGTCGCTCCTGAATTTCCTGTTCTCCACTTCGTGTTTCAGGTCCGAATTGGTGGCGGATATCACTCTCACATCGATCTCGACCTGGTTCGCGCCTCCGACCCTGTCCACTACGCGCTCCTGGAGGACCCTGAGGAGTTTTGCCTGCATGGGCATCGGCATGGTGCTTATCTCGTCAAGGAATATGGTCCCGCCGTTCGCCAGTTCAAATTTGCCCAGGTGCCTCTCGAAAGCGCCTGTGAAGGCGCCCTTTTCATAGCCGAAGAGTTCGGATTCAAGGAGGTTTTCGGGGATCGCCGCGCAGTTGACCGGGACAAAAAGCTTTTTCGCCCTCTTGCTCTGGTTGTGTACGGCTCTTGCGACGAGCTCCTTTCCTGTCCCTGATTCCCCGGTGATAAGCACCGTCGCGTCGCCTTTAGCCACGTTCTTTATCAGCTTGAATATCTCCCTCATTTTCTCGCTTTTCCCGACGATCTTCTCGAAGCCGCCGGTCTTTTCGAGCTCGTTCTTCAGGTAGACGTTCTCCTGTTCAAGGCTCCTTTTCTCGAGCGCCTTTTCGATCAAGGCCATGAGCTCCTTGATGTCGAACGGCTTGATGATGTAATCGTACGCGCCCAGCTTCATCGCGGTAACGGCGGAATCCACGGTCCTCACGGCCGTCAGCATTATGACGGGGATCGATTCGCCCATTCCCTTTATCTGCCTGAGCACATCCATGCCGCTCACTTCCGGCAGCCTTATGTCGAGCAGGACGAGGTCGATATTTCTTTTGGAGAGCATTTCAAGCGCCTTTTTCCCGTCAGAGGCCGTGAAGAGGTTGTAGGTATCCGAGAGTGAAAGGGACAGGACTTCCCTTACGCTTTTTTCGTCTTCGACTATCAGTATGTCCGCTTTTCCGTCGGTCATGTTCCCTCTCTGCTTCCGCCAACTGCTTGGCTGTCAAGCGTTTTGCCGTTATATTATCGCCATCTTCATATGAAAATTTCACTCATTTTAGATTAATTTTCCGCCGGAGGCGGATCCGCCTTTGGCGGACACTCTTTTTGAGGCTATTTCAAAACCCAGCTTTTTCCTGTAGGAAGCCACCGTTCTTCTTTCCAGTTTCAGCCCTTCCGGCCTCAATTTTTCCGCGATCTCGTCGTCCGTCAGCGGCCGTTTTTTGTCCTCGGAGGTTATGAGGTCTTTTATCAGTTTCTGTATCTTATTGCTGGTCATGCCCTTGACCTCCCTGGGGCAGAGGATCTTGAGGAGCAGAAGCCCCCGCGGAGTTTGTATGTACTTGTTGGAGATGGCCCTTGAGATGGTGGACGGGTGAAGCCCGAGTTCGTTTGCGATGTCTTTCTGCATCAGGGGGTTCAGCTGAGTTTCTCCGCTCTCCAGATTTTCTGATTGCGTCTTGACTATTTGGTCAAGGATCTTTCCGATGGTTTCGTGTCTTTTGGCGATGTTCTCGATGAAATCCTTTGCCGCTTCAAGCTTTGCCTTGAGGAATTCCATGCTTTTCGCGTCGGTCTTCGGGTCCTTCAGCATTTTTTCGTAAACGGAGCTGATCTTGAGGACGGGGCCGTAATCTTGCTCGAGATTTATTATTTTGAGTTTGCCTTTTTCCTTTTCCAGGGAGAAAGAAGGGATCACGCAGGGAGCCGTTTCCGCATACACGGAGCCGGGGCTGGGGTTCAGGTTGTTCTTTATGAATTCGGCGAGCTTTTCCGCCCCTTCTTTTGTGATATTCAATGATCTTGATATTTTATCGAATCTTTTTTCCGCGATGTCGTCCAGGTGGTCCTTTATCGCCTTTATCAGCAGCTGTTCCAGTTCTTCGTTCTCGAAGTTATGCTCTCTTACCTGTATGAGGAGGCATTCTTTCAGGTCCCTTGCCCCGACGCCGTCGGGCTCAAGGTCCTGGATGATCTCCAGGACTGCATCGATCTCATCCCGGCTCACATTGAGATCTTTTATCAGAGCGGCGCTCACTTCCTTGAAAGTTGTGAGGTATCCTCTCGGGTCTATGTTGCCGATGAGTGTCTCGGCTATTTTTCTTTCCTTTTCGTCGAGCTCCTCGAGGTCCAGCTGTTTCAGGAGGTGGTCTTCCAGGTTCTCGGAAGTGTCCGCGAGGGTCTCGATGCCGGGGAGCTCCTCGGCGGAGATGGCCTTTTTGGGGATCCTTTCCGCGCTGATGTGTTTCAGGTATTCCAGGAGCCTGTCAGGGCGCTCCAATTCCAGCATGACGTTCTCCTCGGATTTTTGCTCTATCTCCTCCACAAGTTCCACGTAGGAGAGGTTTAGGATCTTGAGCATCTGGATCATGCGTGGGGATAGCATCATCTCCAGCGTCTGCGAGAGGTTCAATTCGTGCCCTAGACCGATCTTGTTCATGGCGTGATTATAGTTAATTGCCTACGCATTGTAAATGTGCTAGAATACCCCGTTTCAGTTGAGAAGTTCAGCCGTCGCAGTATCGCGGGGTGGAGCAGCCTGGTAGCTCGTCGGGCTCATAACCCGAAGGTCGTGAGTTCAAATCTCCCCCCCGCTATTCTTCTTTTTTCTGCTATCATAGGAAATACTCACCATCAATTATTTACTTTGTTTTCTATAAATTCATTTGGTTCCGTGGCGGTTCCGTCATTAAGAGCACATACATGAGAAATAAATAGTAATAAGCGTGGCAGAGCTAGTGATTAACCGAGCTCTTGTAAAATCCTAAGGTTGTTGTTAAACTCTTCGGTTGGGAAGAAAATCCTGAGCAGGTCGAGAATAATGAGGTTCGGGGAGTTTTACTTTACAATGCCAATAAAATAATATGTCAATATTTTCAGCAATATTTATGGTAATTGGGCTTTGTCTTTTTGAGATAGTATCAAGTATAGACAATGCCATCATAAATGCGGAAGTCTTATCCACTATGAGCCAAAGGGCAAGACGATGGTTCTTGTTTTGGGGACTTTTATTCGCTGTATTTATAATTAGAGGATTGCTGCCTTGGTTGATAATATGGGCGGTAAACCCAACTCTTGGCCCAATAAATGCTTTAACCGCTACTTTTTCTAGCGATCCATCTATCCATGAGTCAATTGAACAGTCCGCTCCGATCTTGCTTGCCGGCGGCGGAATATTCCTTCTTTTTCTATTTTTGCACTGGTTATTCCTTGAAGATAAGCATATGGGATTACCAAAGACCGAAAGTTTCTTCTTAAGCAAGGGGGTATGGTTCTATGCGGTTGTTTCCATCATATTAACCCTTGTCGTCTGGTTCGCGTTACATATAAACAATATGATGGCATTCGGCGCTGTAGTGGGCTCCACCGCTTTCTTTATCACTCATGGATTCAAGCAGAACGCAGAAGAAAATGAAAAGAAATTGCTGACTGGCTCATATTCTGATGTCAGCAAGATATTCTATCTGGAAATAATCGACTCCACTTTTTCCATTGACGGGGTTCTTGGCGCTTTTGCGTTCACTCTTTCAATACCATTGATCCTGTTCGGAAATGGCATAGGGGCAATCGTGGTAAGACAACTCACGATTGAAGGCATTGATAAGATAAAGAAATACATATATTTAAAAAATGGCGCCATGTATTCGGTCCTGTTTTTAGGCGCCATCATGCTGTTAAAGGCTTTTGGTTTTAATGTGCCGGAAATGATATCCCCGTTGTTGACCCTATTTGTTATCCTATATTTCTATTTAAGATCGGTTGTTTCATTAAAAAGGAACAGTTGAATGTATGGTATAATCCAATGCGTATGACACATAAAAAAGAGCAGATGATTACTTACCGCAGGAATGCCGCTTTATTTGTTGCCGTAGTCGTTCTTTTCCTTTCATTCATGATCATACGCCCATTCCTGATAGCCATCCTTTCAGCCGCAGTTTTATCTTATATTTTTTACCCGATATTCAAGTTCCTACTGAACAACCTGCCAAAAAAGATCCGGTCCAGGGAGCTAAGCTCAGCGCTTACATGCCTTATTGTGATATTCATGGTATTGATCCCGGTTATCATTACTTCAAATATTATGCTAGGAGAAGTAAAAAGCGGTTATGTTTTCTTTAATGAATTCATGCGTTCATCTCAATGGTCCCCCGAATCCATATCCCCATTATTAGGCAAATGGGCCAGATTTTTGCCGCAGATTAAAAGTGTCGTATCTGATGTGGCTGGCCAGTTCATGGGAGCTTTGCAGGATTATCTCGTGGGAATACCTAATCTCGCCCTCAGCGTTATCATATTGGTCTTCTCCTCATATTATTTCCTTAAGCATGGCAATGACCTGTATCGCTACTTCTCGGAACTGGTTCCTTTGCCTAAAGGAAGGTATAAACAGATACTTATGCGGTTCGATGATATAAGCAGAGGGATGCTCACAGGGCAGATATTGGTAGGTATTATTCAGGGAATTCTTGCATGGCTGGGTTTTATGTTTTTGAATGTGCCTAACGCATTATTATTCGGCTTTCTTACGGCGATAATATCCATTATCCCTCTTTTGGGGGCTGCAATAGTATGGTTCCCGGTCACACTCTATCTTATTGTTGCTGGATCAGTGACAGGGGATTATTCGAAAGCCCTTATACTTTTCTTATATGGAGTATTCGTGATCAGCTTAATCGATAATATATTGAAACCAAAGATCATCGGGGAGCGTGCCAAAATTCATCCATTGATAATTCTATTTGGCATACTTGGAGGCATCCAGTTATTTGGGATACCCGGGATCCTGATAGGGCCGGTTATTCTAGCTTTATTTGATGTGATGATCGAGATCTATAAAGAAACGCTTTAATTGATAATTGCCCGTCTTGTTGCCGGTCTGTAAGGCACCTGATATAATCTGAGTGTGATAGTGGTAGTAGGGCGTATAAGTTCCAACAAAGACAAAATCCCTCCCCCGCTACCAACCTTTTTCTTGTAAAAATATTATAATCTTTACGATTGCAGCAGTGGATCACAGGCCCAATTCCTTGGCATTTGAAACTTATTGTTCTTTGGAGTTTTAGCGAAAAAAAGATCAATAATGCGAAATAAATATTTGTCAAAGATCAAAATCAGATCGATCATCAACGACCGATGCCTCCGTCAATACCGAATGTTCGCGCTAAAAATAGCGGGGATGATCATGGTTGCCGCATTCTTTCTAATGTTCTTTGCGAGATACGTGCCATTCAACATGGATGAATTTGGGCCATATTTGCCTATAAGCTATTTTCATTCACCCCTCAACAGTTTAAATGTATTTCGTGAGTCATTAGCCAATTATTATTTATCGCCGTTCCCGCACATATCTCTCCCCTTGAGGGCATATTCTTATATAGGAATGATTGACGCGGCCCTGTATTATCCATTGTTCTTATTATGGCCTTCGCCTCATTCCGGCAGATTACTGGGCTTGATCATGCTGGCCTTTCAAGCATATTTGTTACATAAAACATTCAAGACGAACATATTCATTACTTACCTGTTCCTTTTATTTTTCTTATCTTATGCTTTTCCACATATTGTCAATGCGGGTCCGGTCGTATTACAACCGACAAGCGTGATCCTGATATGCTATCTCATGTCGCAATGGATGGCCTCTCTTAAAAATAATTCTCGGTTTATTTGGGGATACCCTCTTATCATCGGCGTAGTTTTGTTTTTGGGGATCTGGTCCAAGTTATCTTATTTTTTTATGCTGCCTGGACTCTCCCTCCTGATCTTATACTATCTTTTCGAAAATAGAGAAAGATTCAGGAGAATATCTCGCTTAAAGGACCTTATTAAAAGCCTGTTGGTGCTGGCTGCTTCAGCCGGCATTCCCACATTTTTATTATTAAATTCAACCGATCTGTACGGCGGAAAATATTTTTGGTTCCTCACAAGATCCAAATATGTTGAGTTATTCAGTTTCCACAATTTAATATATGTGTTCAGTTATTTTGCAAATCCGCAGAAGATAGGTTTACAGATATTCACATTTGGGCCTGACCGCATCACAATTGAAGGAATTTTGTTAACCCTGTCCATTTTCACATTCCTTGTTTGGGGGACCGTTTTATTGTATCAAAAAAGGATCAATATCGGTTTTATTCTTGTGAATTTGCTGGGCTTTATTATGGCCCTGTTGCTCATGGCTGGATCTAATGTAATCCCTGCTGAACACCATTTTGTCTTGAGTTTGCCTTTTCTAATACTTGCTCTAACATATATATTTTCCAGGCTATACAGCCACAAATTCGCAGTTTTACTGGCTGCCGCTTTCCTAATGGTCAATATTTATTTATATTACAATATTACAAACCTCCAATACTGGGTCTGTAATCATCCAGGCAATGTCCAGTTAAATGAGCTTATAAACAAGAAATTCGCGGATAGATACGTAATCGTTGTCACGGACTGGGGAATGTATTATATTAAAGCCCTCTATGGGCCCAGATCCCAGTGCGTTCTATATATGGAACCCTTTAACAGTGAAGATCAGGTAACGGCACTTAAGAATATCCTGCATAAGACAGGGCGAAAAGCGCTTTTTCTCAAGGTATCCGATTCAACGAAGAGTCCTTGGGGATACATAGAGAACCCCCCGGGATTTATAAAAGCTAATTTTCCATCCGTTATCGAATTGAAGACAAGATTTGATACGGGTCCATGGAGGGTCCTGTATGAAAAATAGTCCTATATGGAAATCATAGAAATAAGCCGGAATCCTTGACCTAACAAGAAATCCCGGCTTTTTCTTTTTACTATGCTATAATCTTTTCGGCTATAGCGGGTGGTCTCATAACCCGAAGGTCGTGAGTTCCCTGTCCGCCTCTGGCGGAAAATCCTACCCCCGCTATTTTCTTATGGTTTAAGATCGTTTTGCCCCTGCAAGCCAATATTCAATTTAGAAAAGGATCGGTTCTTCAGAAATTATGCTTCAGGTAAACAATCTTTCATTGTCGTTCGTCGATCAGCAGATACTTGACGATATCAGCTTTAATATCCACAGCGGCGAGCGGATCGGGCTGGTAGGGCGCAATGGCAGCGGCAAAACCACCATTTTCAAACTTATCACCGGCGAGCTACACCCCGATGAAGGACGTATTGTAATACCAAAAAACTACACTGTCGGCTATTTAAAACAGCATTTAACATTTACCGAGCCGACCGTTCTTGAAGAAGCATGCCTTGGCCTTAAGTCCGATGAGCGCGATCAGGGATGGAAAGCCGAAAAAATACTTACAGGGCTTGGATTCTCGGAAGATGAACTATATAAGTCTCCACAGGAGTTTTCCGGCGGATTCCAGGTGAGGCTTAATCTGGCAAAAGTGCTCTTAGCGGAACCTCACCTGTTGCTGCTGGATGAACCCACGAATTATCTGGATATCGTCTCTATCCGCTGGTTCACCAAGTTCCTGCAAAACTGGGATAACGAGCTGATGCTGATCACGCATGATCGCGACTTCATGAACAGCGTTACCACGCACACTATGGCCATTCACCGCCAGAAGATAAAGAAGCTGGAAGGCGATACCATAAAACTTTACGAGCAGATCGCGACGGACGAGGAAGTGTATGAAAAAGAACGGCAGAAAAAACAGAAGAAACGCGAAGACGCGATGGAGTTCATAAACCGGTTCCGCGCGCAGGCGGCCCGCGCAAGCCTGGTCCAATCAAGATTAAAGGCGCTGGATAAAATGGGCGAAATGAAGGAGCTGAACAAGATTGTGGAACTTGGTTTCAGCTTTAATGCCGCCCAGTTCCAGCCGCAATTTCCGATGCGCGTAGAGAACATTAAATTCGGCTATTCGCCTGAGCGTACTCTAATAGAGGACCTGTCACTTGAAATAAGAAAAGGCGACAGGATATGCGTCATAGGGAAGAATGGTAAAGGCAAGTCCACTCTATTAAGATTACTTGCCGGAGAATTAAAGCCGACCGGTGGAAAAATAACTTCCCACCCTACATGCAAGACAGGATATTTTGGCCAGACTAACATAGAGCATCTCAGCCCCAGGAACACGATCGAACAGGAACTGCACAACTTGCGTCCCGATATGAAATACACCGATATACGTCGAACATGCGGAGCCATGATGTTCCCTGGAGACCTGGCGCTGAAAAAAATATCAGTGCTGTCCGGCGGAGAGAAAAGCCGCGTTTCGCTGGGCAAGATACTTCTTACCCCCACGAACCTGCTGCTTCTGGATGAGCCGACGAACCATCTGGACATAGAATCCTGTGATTCCATGATAGCTGCGCTGGATGAATTCACCGGAGCGGTGGTCATAGTGACCCACAGCGAAATGTTCCTCCACCATCTGGCGAACAAGCTCATAGTGTTCAATGAAGACAAGGTCTTTGTTTTCGAAGGCACCTATCAGGACTTTTTGGACAAGATCGGCTGGAGAACGGATACAAAGAGACCGAAGAAAGAAAAGATGTCCTCATCGACATTAAAAGATGAGAAAGCTTTGGTCGCGGAATACAACAAAAAGTATAAAGCACTGCATGCAAAGATCGCCGAGGTGGAGAAAAAAATAGATGACGAAGAATCCGCGCTCGAAGAAAATGACCAAAAACTGATCGAGATCGTAAAGACCGGCAAGGTATCTGAAATAAAATCATTGCAGATAAAAGGGCACAATCACCAGAAGGCGTTGGATACCTGGTATAAAGAGCTGGAAATGTTGATCGCAGAGTTGGATGCAATTGAAAGATCAAAGCCTGTATCGCCGGCAGAAGAAATTTAAATATTAGCGAAAAATATCACTAATCAGCATTCACAGATTCTCGCCCCCGCTATTTTCTTATAAAAGCAAAAGCCTCTTGGTATCGTTCAAGAGGCTTTTGTATTATTAATCTTTACAAGACGCTTAGAAAAAGAACCCGCCGTGGATCTCAGGAATGATCCAGATAAGTCCGGCGCCCAGATAGAAACCGTTGCCCCAGACATAATCCCCGCCTATTCCTAGATACGGGATTATTACGGCAAATGTTCCTGCGGCCCAGTAAGTGTTGAACTGGTTCGTCTGTACAGGGTTGAAATAGCGCCTGTATGACACCCCGAGTCCCAGGTTGATGCCCAAATTGCTTATTATCGGTGCTGACTGCTTGTCCACGAGGTTCGGATTGATCCAACCAACGAGTGGGGAATCAAGCCCAACTGAATTTTTCTTGCCTACGAGCGGAGCTCCAAGACATGTGCTGCCGGCGATAATAAGGACCATGGCACATAATATGACTTTCTTCATTTGTTCACCTCCTTTTTCCAAACCTTCTGCGGCTGGAACTTTGGGGCCTCATGCCCCTGAACGCGAAACCCGTCGGATGGGGTTTGGCGGCGTATCCGCCGTAGAAATCAGCCGAAGGAACTTCAGGGTGCTTTGATATGAGGAGCACCTTTCTCATGAGACGCTCGATGTTCTTCACGTCGCTGCCCTGGTCGGGCATCGCAAAAGATATGGCCCTGCCTTCATGTCCGGCGCGTCCTGTCCTGCCTATCCTGTGGATGTAATTTTCCGGATCCTCCGGAAGGTCATAGTTGAGCACGATCTCTATTCCTTTCACGTCAATGCCCCTCGCGGCGATGTCCGTGGCCACAAGAACCCTGTATTTGCCGGACTTGAAGCCGTCCAGCGCCTCGCGACGCTGGGAGAAGGAGCGGTTGGAGTGTATCTCCGCGGCCGTGTGACCCAGTTCTTTCACCGCCCGCACTATCTTGCTTGCTCCGTATTTGGTCCGTGTGAACAGCAGAACGGAGCCGTGGTACTGATAAAGGATCTTCTCCAGAAGCAGCCTCTTGTCCTCGTTCCTTACGATGAATATTTCCTGAATGACCTTCTCTATGGGAGTGCCGGACTTCGCGATCTCCACGCTTACCGGGAGCTTCATGTAGGAAGAAGCAAGCCGCATTATCTCCTGCGGCATGGTGGCGGAAAAGAGCATCGTCTGCCGCTCGGAAGGCACGCCCTCAAGCACCCTTGCTATCTGCGGGGCAAAACCCATGTCCAGCATCCTGTCCGCTTCATCCAGCACAAGTATTTTCACGTCATCCAGCCGGACGGTGCGGCGCTGAAGATGGTCGATCAGCCTTCCCGGAGTCGCGATCAGGATCCTGGGGTTGCGCCTGAGAGTGCGTATCTGGTTTTCCATTGACGCGCCGCCGATCAGGACGGCCGTTCCCGCTCCGATAATGCTCCTGAATTTCTGGAAAGTCTCATCCACCTGCATGGCAAGTTCGCGTGTCGGGACAAGTATCAGCCCTTTCCCTTTAATGAACGAAAGACGCTGTATCATCGGGACAGCGAAGACAAGCGTCTTGCCCGTGCCCGTCTGGGCTATCCCCACAAGGTCATTCCCTTCCACCGCTATCGGGATGCCTTTTTGCTGTATGGGGGTCGGGACGGTGAAGCGCATCCTGTCGAGTACGGACAGGAGGTTTGGCGCTATGCCGAGGCCGTAAAATGTTTGTTCGGTCATCTATTTAACTATGAACGCAGAGGGATAATATGTCAAGAGCATTATAGATTCGACGCCGCGAAGTCCCAGTTGACTATCTTCCAGAAAGCTTCCACGTATCCCGCCCTGTTGTTCCTGTAATCTATGTAATAAGCGTGCTCCCACACGTCGCAGGCAAGAATGGGCTTCTTTCCGGCGGTCATCGGATTGGCCGCGTTCGAAGTTGATTCGATCATAAGGCTTCCGTCCAGATTTTTTACCAGCCATGCCCAGCCGGAGCCGAAAGTTCCGACAGCGGCTGCGGAGAATTTTTCTTTAAAGGCAGCGAAAGAGCCAAAGGACTTGTTGATCGATTCCGCGAGTTTTCCTTTCGGTTCTCCTCCGCCTTTCGGGGACAGGCATTTCCAGTAGAACGAATGGTTCCAGTGCTGGGCGGCGTTATTGAATATCCCTCCGGCGGCCTTTTTTATGATATCCTCAAGTGCCGCGTTCTCGAATTCAGTTCCCTTTATCAGTTTGTTCAGGTTCGTCACGTACGCGTTGTGATGCTTTCCGTGGTGGTATTCCAAGGTCTCTTCCGAGATAACGGGAGCAAGAGCGTTCTTGGGGTAGGGAAGATCGGGCAATTTATGTTCCATGGCAACTTCTCCTTTCTTAACCTAACACCACTTCCACATGGTGATCCTTCTTGTCCTTGAATATCGGGACGATATTCCCAGCCTGCGGCTTTCCGTCAATGGTCATCTTCGCCACGCCCTTTGAGACTTTCTTCGGGTTGCGCACGGTTATGAAGTAATTGCTTCCCCTGAAAGTACGCCTGGCCGAAAACCCCTTCCATTTTGACGGAATGCACGGGTCTATTATCAGGCCGTCGTGATCGGGCCGGATCCCGAGTATCCACTGCGATACCGCAACAAAGTTCCACGCGGCTGTTCCCGTCAGCCAACTGTTCTTTCCTTCGCCGAAATTCTTGTGGTCGCGCCCGGCTATCATCTGGCAGTAGATATAAGGTTCGACCCTGTGTATATCGGATATATTATTTTTTGTCGCCGGAAGTATGGCCTTGTAGTATTCAAAGGCCTGGTCGCCCCTGCCCAGGATGCACTCGGCTATCATCGCCCATGGATTTGGATGGCAGAAGATCGCCCCGTTCTCCTTTAATCCCGGCGGGTATATCGATATCGAACCGAGCTCCGGATGGAACTGCGAATAGGGCGGCGTAAGGATCATTATCCCGTATTCGGTCGCAAGATATTTCTTAACGGAATCCATGCATTTCCTGGCCCTTTCTTCCTGCGCCGCGCCCGATATCACGGCCCAGGGCTGGGTTTCCAGGAAGATATGGCCTTCCCTGCACTTGGACGAGCCGACAGGTTCCTCGTTGTCCGTGAAGCCCCTTAAATACCAGTTCCCGTCCCACGCGTGATCATTTATGTTCTCCTTCATCTTTTCGGCGATCGCCTCGTATTTCTTTATGTTCTCCGACCTGCCGGATATCTTCGCCAGCTTCGCCATTTCGTTTGCCGCGGCGACGAGCATCTGCGCCACCATCACGGATTCGGCCCTGTTCTTGCTGCCGCCGAGGTTCAGGCAGTCGTTCCAGTCCGCGAAGAACATCAGTGGAAGCCCGTGCGGGCCCAGGTTATTCATCGTGTAGTCTATGGCCACGGCGAGATGGTCGTACATCGGGGCCTCTTTCCTCGATTCGAAAGGAACAAGCCTGTCCAGGAAAGCCGCGTCCCCGGTTTCCTTGATATAGCTTGCAACGGAGAATATCAGCCAGAGGTGGTCGTCGCTGTAATTTTTTTCATTGCTTATCGCTTTTTTGGTCAGCGGGGAATACTGGTGCAGGGCGTTGCCTTCCTCGAACTGCGTGCTTGCGAGGTCGATTATCCTTGACCTTACCTTTTCGGGTATCTGGTGCACGAAACCGAGCGTGTCCTGGTTCGAATCCCTGAATCCCATCCCTCTTCCTATGCCCGACTCGTAATATGACGCGGACCTTGACCAGTTGAACGTGGTCCTCGCCTGGTACTGGTTCCAGATGTTCACCATCGCGTTCACGTCCGGATCTTCCGTCTCCGCCGAGAAGCGGCTCAAATTCTCGTCCCAGTATTTCTTCAATGACTCAAGTTCCGCCAGGACCTTCGCCTCCGACTTGAACTTCGCGGTTATGCGGGAGATATCATCCTTCTTTTCGCTGTAGCCCAGGATGAAGATCAGCGTCTTTGATTCTCCGGGCTTGAGCTTCACGTTTATGAACTGGCTTGCCACCGGAGCCCACCCGCTTGCTATCGAATTCGATCCCTTTCCGCGGACCACGGCGGCGGGGTTTTCAAGCGAGCCGTAGGGGCCGAGGAATGCCGTCCTGTCGCTGTCAAAGCTGGCCGCCTTCGCGTTCACGCAGGTGTGATAGGCAAAATATTTTTTCTCTACCCTGTAGCGCGAGACATGATAAATGATATTATCCTTGTAGATGGTTTCCCCAATATTTAGATTATACTGGTAATCGGTCATGTCGTTGAGCGCGTCCCAGAGGCAGAATTCCGCAAAAGACGCGGCGGTCAGGTTCCTCATCTTCCTTGTTTCGTTCTTTATCTCGATCATCCACACCTCAAGGTCTTCCCCCAGGGGGACGAAATAAGTCGTCTTTGTTTTAATGCCGGAATAAACCGAGGTTATCCGGGTGTATCCAAGGCCGTGGCGGCATTCGTATTTATATTTTGACGCGTCCTTAAGGATAGGCTGCCAGGAGGCGGACCAGAAATCACACGAATTGTTATCCCTTACATATATATACCTTCCGCCCCTGTCTATGGGGATGTTGTTATACCTGTACCGCGTGATCCGCCGCTCTTTCGCGTCCTTGTAAAAGCTGTATCCTCCCGCGGTGTTCGAGATCAGCGCGCAGTAATCCTCGCATCCCAGGTAATTTATCCACGGGAGCGGGGTGTCGGGCCTCGTTATGACATACTCTTTTTCCTTGTTGTCAAAATATCCGTACTTCACGGTAATCCCCCTTCTAATCCAGGGCCAGGACCTTTACTTCGCAGCCTTTCAGTTCCAGGAACAGGGAACCTTCGGACGCATTATAGCTGCTGCCGTTCAGTATGTCCCGTCCGCCCTTGTATTTTCTCGGCAATTTTATGATGGGCGACTGAGCGGTGTCCGAATGGTTAATTATGTACAGGACCGTCTTTTCGCCTTTCAGCACCGACATTTCCGCGTGATTGGAATTCGTCATCCTGAACTCGGGCTCCGGTAGGTGCTTTTTTATGAAATTGATAAGTTCTTTGTTCTCGTCGTTCAGAGCGGAGAGGAACAGGCTGAAAGCCGCGTATATTATCCTGCCTTTTCCGATCCGTTTCTCGATTATCGCCGGATGGCCGTCGTCAAAGGCCGCGATCACTTTGTTGCCGTCTGCGTCGACTATGTCGCGGAACCCAACGGCCCTGGCGTTGAGCGCCGATATTTTCATGTCGGAGTCGATTATTTCCGTCCGGTCGTATTTGATATCGAGAAGCCCTTCCATAAGCGGTCTTTCGTACAGGTGGGCGTTCTCGTTCTTCAATCCGAATCTCGCTTCAGTTATCAGTACGCCGCCGTCAAAGATGAATTTCCTTAAAAGCTTTGCCGACTTATCCTTGAGTATGTAAGGGTTCGGCAGCAATATCGCCTCATACGGAAGCGTCTTTCCCGCCTCGAGATGCTTTTCAAATATGAAAGAAACGGGGTTGTGGTAGTTCCACAGCGCCTTGTGGGCGCCCGTTATCGACAGGAGTCCGTGCATCAGCCCCACATCGGACCTGACCTCCAGCCACTGCCCAGATATGTTCCTCGGCGGGCCCTGTTCTTCGTAAGTCTCAACCTCGCTGCTCCTCAAATATCCTATCGCCACTTTCGACGCGGGCTCGCTCTTGTCTATTATGTAGGAGATCTTGTCTATTTCTTTTATCGCTTCCTCTATTTTTTCAAGCCGTTCCGATCTCGAACCGTCCAGGTTGAGTATGCCGAACCCTCCTGTTTCCGAACCGAAGAGGGGAGTTCTCCATGCGTGATAGAGCACGGTTTTTGCGCCGTGAGCGATAGTCTGGTGGGTCCAGAGCCTTATGTCTTTTCCCTCCACGTGCCCGGGATAGCCCCACCTGACGTTCGGCCCGCCCTGGAGTTCCGTCACGTGGAATTCGCAGTCCCTGCCGGCCACATATCCCCTCCAGAGGTCCAGTATCCTTGCCACATCCATGGGAGAAGCCTTATTCCCTCTCGGATAAATATCAAGCCCGTACCACTCCATCTCGGATGCCAGAATGTCATGATCGGGGACCCTTGAACATATGCCGATGAAGCCGTTCGTCCCGACCTTGTGTTTCGTGTCGAACTTTTTTACTATTGATCTTGCCCATGACAGAAAATCTCTCAGTCTTATGTTCTTGAACCTGAACCAGTCCAGGAATATGTGGGGGTTCCCCGCGTCCCACATCCCGCACCTCGGAGGGACCACTTCTTCAAAGGATGAGAACTCGACCGTCCAGAATTTCGTTCCCCACTTTTCATTAAGCTTCGCGATGCTTTCGTATTCCTTCTTTGCCCATTTCCTGAACTCCGCCTCGGTCGAGGGGCAGTGGCAAAAATCTTTTTGGGTGGTCGAATCAAGCGGCGGATATGTCGGCTCGTTGTCCAGCTGCCACATGTATAGAGCGGGATGGTCCGAATATCTTTTTACAAGATTTTCGATGAGTCTTTTTGCGAATTTCCGGTAGACCGCGGAGTCCCTGCACAGGTTGGGCCTCGGGCCGTATTCGGGGTAGGGGGAGCCGTCATCCGCCACGGGGCGGATCTCCGGGTGCCTGCTTATCAGCCAGGACGGCGCCTGTGATGTGGGTATTCCGAGAAGTATTTTCAAGCCGTGCTTTTTAGCCAGGTCCATGGCCTCGTCAATGTCCGTGAAGCTGAATTTCCCGATCTTGGGCTCCATCCAGTTCCATGCCATTTCCCCGAAGCGGACTATCTTTAATCCTGAGGAAGCTATTTCTGAAAACGCCCTGTTCCAGTATTCTTTTGGCCACTGGTCAGGGTAGAATGTAACGCCGATTTGAAGCATAA
>CAYHAH010000054.1:0-24936 GCA_964354575.1 uncultured bacterium | reverse complement strand
AAACATTGAATATGGACCAGGGTATCTTAAATGCCAATCCTATGAAAAGATATTTTGAGAGACAGTTGAACATCGTCCCGGCATCCTTATTTGTCCTGACCAAATGAACACAAAGGACGAACAGATTGATCAAGAGCAGCGGCATCCCCTCGCTCTTTGTCCATGTGCTTATGCCCGCGAGGAGTGACGAAAAATAAAGGTGCCTTTCGTCGTTCGATTCAAAGTAATTCATCAGGAAAAGCGCCGAGCAGATAAAGTAAACGCACAAGGGGAAGTCGGCATATTCGATGGTCGCGTGATGGACGAGCAAAGGCAGCGCGCTTAACAGATATGTCGAGAGAAGCGAGACGGGCCTTGAAGCGAACCTCCTGACGGAACAGTAAAATACCGTTAAAAGCGATATAAAGAAAAGCCCGAAAATAACCTTGAACAGTTCGTCATTCCAGTACCCCAGGACCTTTGCGATCCATGTTTCCATGAGCGGAATGTTGATCGGATAGAACGTTTGCCCCCCGCCGGCAAAATACGCGTCCCTGGCATTTGTCGACAGGCCGCTTTCAAAAAAGAAAACTTTCGCCCTCAGGCTCCAGTTCGCGAAGGCATCGACGCTGATGACCGGCTTAATGAGGTTCTCGAACAGAACAAAAGCAACTCTAAGAATTATCAATGTCGATATCACGATCTCGTGCCATTTCAGGCGCTCAAACTTCATTGACCTCAGATCCAATGCGAGGGCTTTATTTTTTGCCGCGATGAACGCTGGAGCCGCAAGCGCTATTGCCGCGGCGATGCATATATTGGGCAAGGTAAGGGCGATCCCGAATGCTCCTATTATGAAGATCAAAAGCGTGAAGGTCCCGCATCCGACCAGATACGAAAGGGCCAGTCTCTCGATCTCCGAGATGGCGTCCTTTTTTGGCGCTATGACGCAAGTAATGATATATCCCGCAAATACAGGCAATAATAAGGCCGGCAAAAGTTTAATATAGTCGATCATTTCTTTAAAATAAACTCTCCTTCTTTGAATGTCGAAAATGTCTTGTAACCCTTTTTAATATATTCGCTGATCGTCTTATCTTGAGATCTATCAGTGTTGTATACCAGGACATACGCTGCGTTTTCATCAACGCGCCTGGGATAAAGATAGTAGACCGCTTTCTCCCTGAAATAATAGTATGGAGGATTCACCGTGTTAAACCCCGAACCCTTCGGGATCTTTGAGCCGGAGAAGGACAAAAAGCCGTAAATGTCCCCGAGGGTCGCAAGCGCCCTTTTTTCTTCAAGGCTTTTTCCGGAATATGTCTGTGAATCGAGCATCACCGTCCTTGCCTGGTCGAAAAGAACGCGCAGGTCAAGGACCGCCCAGAATATTACGCAGATCGTTAATATCTTCATCGAAGCCGATCTATAAATGACATTAAGGTCTTTGTGTTTGACGTATTCAGCAGAGATGACGAATATCGAGATCAACAAGATCAGGCAATAGATATACAAGTATATTGATGTGCCGTTGATCTTTTGACCGTATATGAAATTGACGGTCCTCATTTGAGGCACTTCAAGAGTGAAAAACTCCTGCCAATACGCACGGGCCGCAATAAGAATGCCAGGCTCCAGGAAATCGACGCTTTCTATCTTGACCGAGCCCTCTCCGTTGATCGGGCTGAGCATTATCTGAGTAACTGTCCCGAACCAGTTGGGGTTCCTGTTCAGGGCGATAATGTTGCTATGGTACATGTTATTAATGCCCGTCTGGAATTCGAAAGAATTGTAGTAATTGAAGCCGGGGTCCCCGATGCGCCTGAAGAACATTCTTCCTGTCATGTAGCTCTTATCGGACCGCATCTTAATATCCACGAACTTTAATCTCGATGCGTTGATGAATATGTTGCCCTTTGTCGCAAGGAGGGGCATTGATGAGGTCGATCTTAAGGTCAGCACATTATCCGCCGATGAAAGCCCTTCAACGCCTGAATACGGCGACCATTCCCTTACAGCGATCTCTTCGCAATATGAAGAAAAAGAGATCGCGATCGCAAAGATCAATATTGAAAAGATAAATGCGGCATTTTTCATTAACTTAAGTCTTTGAGCGCTTCCTCGAATATGCTCACGGCGGTATCTATCTGTTCTTTCGTGACGATCAGGGGCGGGATGAACCGTATCACCTGGTCGCGGTTCCCGCACGAAATGAGTATGAGCCCGCCTTTAAGGCAGGCCTCCATTACCTGCTTTGCGGCCGAATTATCCTTGAATTCCACGCCGATCATCAGTCCCACGCCGCGGACATCAACGATCGAAGGGTAGTCCTTTTTCAATTTGTCGAGTTTTGATCTCAGGTAGCTGCCCATTTTAAGGGCCTTTTCAGGAAGCTTTTCCCCCTCTATCACATCCAGCGTGGCAATGGCGGCCGCGCAGGAGACGGGATTTCCGGACATCGTGCTCCCGTGAGCTCCCGGCGACCACTGCTTCATGATAGATTCTTTTGCGATCACCGCGCCGAGCGGAAAACCCGAAGCTATGCCTTTTGCCAGCGTCATGATATCCGGATAGACGCCGAACACTTCCGAAGCGAACATCTTTCCCGTCCGCCCCAGACCGGTCTGGACTTCGTCAAATATCAGGAACACCTCGTATTTGTTGCATAAATTCCTGAGCCCTGAGAGGAATTCCTTTGAAGGGACGATATAGCCGCCTTCTCCCTGAACAGGCTCAACTATTACCGCGGCTATCTGGTTCGCTTTAATGATCTTTTCGACCTCGGGAAGCGAGTTCTCCTTTGAATAGGGCGCCGTAAAGACGTTTGGCAGAAGAGGTTCATAACGGTCGCGGTATTTCTGTTTCGATGTCGTCAGCGAAAGAGCTCCGAGTGTCCGCCCGTGGAAAGCGCCCTCAAAGGCGATTATTCCGGGCTTGTTTTTCACGTATTTTGCAAGCTTGACGGCCCCTTCAACGGCTTCGGCGCCGCTCTGGCAGAAAAAGCTCATGTTAAGCCCCGCCGGACAGATCTTTGACAGCTTTTCCGCGAGAAGAATGTTGGCTTCGTAATACACTATTCCGGCGCACGCGTGGATCAGGCTTTCCGCCTGTTTTACCGCGGCGGCGACGACTTTCGGGTGGCAGTGGCCCAAATTCGTCACGGCGATCCCGCAGGCGAAATCAAGATATTTCTTGCCGTCCTTTGAAAAAAGGTATGCGCCTCTTCCCTTTTCGATCTCAAGAGAGGTGTAATGGGACAGGGCAGGGGACAATACCTTGCCGGCCCGCGATTCTAAACTTTCACTTTTCATATCGGGTTATTATACTAGAAGTTGAACGTTCCTTCAAACGAGAGAAGCGTTGCCTGGAAGCTGTTCGCGGGAGTGTTCCTGTCCTTGAAGTCCGCCCACTTGATGGCGGCCCTGAGCACGACGCTGGAGAGGATCATTTGATTGCTCTGCGGCATCACTACATTCAGGGAGAGCGACTGCAATATCTTCGTGAAATCCTGGTCAACGAAAGAGCCGCCGAGAATTTCACCGCCGTTATCCTCCTGCGACCAGTCGTAGTTCAAGGTTCCGTATGTGAACACCATGTAAACGGCGTGCGCGTCGACCAATGACTTGTGGGCGCTCTGGTCAGGCGTTCTCGTGACCTTTACGCTGTAATTTCCGGAGAGGTTCAGGTCGGTTAACGCTTTATAGGAAGATCCGGCCCTTATCGTCTGGCTTTGGGATTTGGTGTTGACAGGGGAGGTGGGAGCATTATTTATATTTGTGTAGTCCTCCTGCCCGAGACCCGAAGTTATTGTCAAGATGCTGGAGGGGGTCACGGTCAGGTTGTAGTCCTGGCTGAACGATCTTGTGTCCGTAGTCACCTCTGCGGTCCCCACCGGGCCGTTCCTTAAGCTTGTTGAAAGATTATATGCTGTTGTCAATTTGTAATTTGAGGCTGAAATAGGCGTATGTGAAATGGAATACGCGTTCGCATTGCCGGAAGCCATCGCGCCGTTCTCCTGAAGAGAATCGTCTATCGATCCCGACCAGCCGAGCAATGTCGTTGAGAAGGGAGTGAGCCTGATATCTGCGGACGAGCGCTCGGTCTTCGGGTTTCCGTAAGCGGTGGTGACTGTCGGAATTTCCTGGCGGTTGTGATCCACGCTTGTGGTTAATTGATCTATCGGCACAAAGTCGGCGTGATAAGTTTCGTTAATGGTCGATTTTGAGGTCCCCAATATGAAATCGTAATCATTGTGGCCTATTTTGTTCCAGTATGTGTAAAGTCTTTTCACGCCGGTGAAGGTAAGGTCAAGATTAAAGTTGGAGCTCAGGTCGTTGGCCTCATTCCTCTGCACAGTTTTCCCCCGCGATCTGCTGCCCGCCTCGTATGATATGGTGCTCGGCAGGTTCACCTGATAATCAAGTATCCATTTGGCCCTTTCGGTGAAGCCAAAAACGTTATTTGTGTGATAGTAATCGGTTATCGAATCCTTCGGCAGCGTCTTGTCCTCAGTGTCGGTGTAAGACAGGGACTTGCTGGCGTTGCTCCTGTTGGAAAAATTGAACGCTCCCAAGCTCACTGAACGGGGAACCACGCTGACCGAATAGGCAGAGGATTTAAAATCGTTATTGTGCGTCGTGCTTGCCGGCAGAAGATCGTCCAGGGTGTCGTATCCCCTGAAATTCATGTCAACCTGCGCCAATCCCTGCGGGTTGAACCCGGCCGACAGATTCCTGTCGTGGGCGTGCAGGAATTTATCGGGATAGTTGCTTATGGGAACGTTGCTTTCTTTTATGTCGCCGGAAAACCAGAGACTGGACCAGAAACTCGGGAACGGGGTTATTTTCGTGTATGCGTGACTGAAATCGCTCCCTATGGGAATGGATGTGCCGCCCATCGGAGTGAAATCAGCGTCTATTTTCTTGTAATCGCCGGAAAACTCCACGTTCGGAAGCGGCTTGATCATTCCGTTAAGTTTATATGCGCTGCCTTGTTTTTCGCTTACAGAGGTCACGACCCCCGCAGTGCTCTGGTAACTGTAATCAACGGAAACGACATCGGCGGTCACGGGGGTTATTATGAAAAAGGTCAGGACGCCGTACTTTCCCGAGGAATTCGCATTGTAAAAGAAAGAATATTGATCGTCCCTGTTCAGCTTCTGGCCGTTCAGGAAAATCTGTTCGCTCCCGTCAATGATCTGGCCGGGGCTCTTCAAGTTAAAGATCTTGGTCGTCGCGTCGCCGCTGAACGTCTCATTCGTGCTTACGGTCGTGAATATCTGGTCGGTTTTCGATCTGGCGAACGCGCCCCCGAATTTCATATAATCGCCGACCTGCAAGCTGAAATCGGATCCGATGACATCGTGCGATATGGGGGCCTCCGAAGCGCTTGACTGCGCCACGAACTTGAAGATCACGGTGAAATTGATGTCATTCAGGTAGAAGGTCTCGCCGTCAACGACTATCGGATCATTGTTGAAAGTGATGTTCGGCGGATCGGTGTAATTGATGAAATAATGCCCGTCGAAAACCTCGATGCTGCTGTTCCTAGTCAGTCTCTTTATTACGGGATTGGGGACGTTCTTTCTCCATATCTGCACTTCTTCCGCGCCGGGGACAAGGTTCCGGAAACCCCCCAGATAGTAAGTCCTGGTGCTGCTGATCCCCGAGCCGCTGTAGCGGTCGGAGGACCATTTGCTGTAATCATAGCTGACCGTGACTTCGTCCGTTCCGGCGGGCGCTACGAGAAATTTGATCGTGCCCGTCTTTAGTCCGTCAGAGACGTCCGCGGGATCGGTTATGTATGCGAGCTTTGTCGCCGGGATAACAATGCCCGTGGACGCCTCAACCGTGGGGAACACATAATCTACGCCGTATACCTGTAATATATTATTCCTTCTTACCTCAACCTCACCGGTGGAGGTCACGGGCCTTAAATCCAGATATATGGTGTTATTGTTGATTATTATTTCACTGCCGGATATTGTATCCATGGCGGCAACGCTCGGCGGCGTTGCCCCTCTTTGGCCGGATTCTTTCAAATAACTGACGCCGACATTTAACGAACGCGGCACGACAGGCGCGGGAGAAGGGGGAGGCGATGTGGTAACAAGGTGTTTATATTTGACAACGATCTTTGCTGTTTGCGGAATGTCGGCAAAGAACATGATCCTGCCGAGGTCATAGTCTATCTTGTAATCCAGCTCCCTGATGTAAGGAATATTATTCACGGTAACCGTTTCGCTTTCTTCAACTATATCCTTGAAAGAAAGGGCGTACGGACCCTTTCCGGCGCCGGGCAGGACCTGAGATTCCTCGGTAACTTCGATATATTGGTATTCAATGATCAGCGGCTCTGTAGCGGTGGGGAGGTTGGGACGAAGCAGCGTGATCGACCCGTCTTGATAATTGATAATGTAATCTTCCAGCTTTTTTAACTGGCTCCCCAGGAAAGTCACCTTTTCGCTGTACGGAATGACGGGAGATTCCTTCAGCCTGTAATTCCCGGTGCTTTCCCATTGATATTCTTCTTTGAGGGCCGCTTCGGGGGCGGCCGGCTTTGCGGCCACTCCCATGTATGCCTCAAGCCCCGCTGCGATGCCGCTCCTCCACTTTTCCGCAAGGTCTTTGATTGACAGGCCGGAATATTTCGCTTCCGATCCCAGCACCGTAATAATGGGACGGCCGTTCACCGCAAGGACCTTTTCCCCGTTCACGAGCACGGCGGTTATTTCGAATGTCGTTATGCCGGATCCTATTATCAAATCAAGATTTTTCTTTATTGAATTCGCCCTTATGTATGCCTGCGTTTCGCCTGATAATTGATGAACGGTCAGGGCAGGAACATCATTGATGTAAATTGCATATGCTCCGGCTTTCGCCTCCGGCGAAATGGTCACCGTCCCTTTTATGGCCGGCAGCAACGGGAGCTCAACATTTGTCGGAAAGACCTCCGTCCTTTTCTTTATTGATTTTTCCGTTTTTTGAGCCGGCATGCCGAGGAGCGTGGGACTGACCGTTATGCTTGTTTGCAAGCCGACAAAATCCCTTTTTGAGACAGTCGGAAAGAACAGGTCGATCAGGTTGGTGAATTCGTAAGAATATTTGAATTCATCGTAAGGAGAGAGTATTCTGGAGAAGGTTATCTTTCCGGCAAAGTAGTCTATTGTATAATCCGAATCGGAATTGAGCAGGACGTTGTTCAGCTCAATTCTTTCGGACCCCTCGATTATAGAGACGTGACCCAGGTTATAAGGGCCCTTTGTGTTATTGCCTCTTTGTGACACGAGACGCTGCGTCTCGCTTTTCAGTTTTGAAGAAGGAACGAACGTGAGATCGTACCAGTTATCATAAGATGTGACCATGACGCCGTTCAAATACTTGGAAGTCGAGACAAATTCATTTTTGCTGAAGTTAGCCTGAAAATCCCCGAAGGTCAATTCCGTCTTGTCATATCTGACCTTTACGTCAAATTTGTCCGGCATGTCAGGCTGCTGTTCGAGATCATATGACACGGAGAGTTTTTCGGTCAACTTTCCGATTATGCGCAGTTTCAATTTTTCCTGCCACGGTCCGCCCGCGTAATACCCGCCCAGCATCGCCTGCGCCTGGAACAGGTTCGCCATTTCGTCGACATTTAGCCCGGTGTACGTATATTGCTTGTAACCCGTAACATCGATCTGCGGATAAGTTTCGGCGGAAAACACGGGGGCATTTAAAAACAAGACAAACAGGAGACATCCGGTCGCGAGAAGACCTGCGCGGACGATAAAACTAGATCTTAATTTTTTTTGCAGCAATTACTGCGTTGTGCCCTCCAAATCCGAACGAATTTGAGATCGCGGCGCGCACAAGCATTTTCCTTGCTTTAAGCGGCACATAATCCAGATCGCATTCCGGATCAGGGTTCTCAAGGTTTATTGTCGGCGGGACAATGTCGTTTTTTAGCGTCAGCACCGTAGAGATGAACTCCACGGCCCCGGCGGCTCCGAGCATGTGCCCTACCATGGATTTGTTGGAGCTTACCGCTATCTTTTTCGCGCGATCGCCGAAGAGTGCCTTGATCGCCATTGTCTCGTACTTGTCATTCAGGTCTGTCGATGTTCCGTGAGCGTTTATGTGATCTATGTCTTCAGGCTTGAGCCCGGCATCCTTTATGGCCAGGGCCATTGCCCTTACTGCTCCTTCCCCGCCGGGAGCTGGAGCAGTGATGTGGTGCGCGTCGCCTGACATTCCGTATCCGGCAAGTTCGGCGTAAATGTTCGCGCCCCGCCTGACAGCGTGTTCGAGCGATTCAAGAACGACAATTCCGGCGCCTTCACCCATCACGAATCCGTCCCTTTCCCTGTCAAAGGGCCTGGATGCGTGCTCTGGATCGTTGTTCCTTGTTGAGAGGGCTCTCGCGGCGGCAAACCCGGCAATGCCGAGAGGTGAAATGGCAGCTTCCGCCCCGCCGGCGACCATTATATCGGCATCTCCGCGCTCGATTATTCTGGCGGCGTCGCCTATGGAATTAGTTCCCGTCGCGCACGCGGTAACGGTGCAGCTGTTCGGCCCTTTCAGGCCGAGAAATATCGAGACTTGCCCGGCAGCCATGTTCGTTATCATCCACGGGACCATGAAGGGCGAGCATTTATCCGGGCCTTTTTCAAAAAGAGCCCTGGCTTGTTCCTCAAGGAAAGCTATTCCGCCAATGCCCGATCCTATCAGGGTGCCGGCGCGATCCGCGTTTTCGGGCGTTATGGACAGTTTCGCGTCCGCGATCGCGATCTTTGCCGCGGCAATGGCGAATTGTATGAAGCGCACGATCCGCCTTGAATCCTTTTTGTCCATGTACAGGGAGGGATCAAAATCCTTCACCTGCGCGGCTATCTGGCAGGAAAAATTTGTCGGATCGAAAAGCGTGATCCTGCCGATCCCCGACTTGCCGGAGATCAAATTGTTCCAGAACGCGTCTTTCCCGATCCCGATCGGGGTGACGCATCCAAGGCCTGTTACGACCACTCTCACTCTTTGCATTCTTCGGCCTCTTTCACAAGCTCGCTCAACACTTCAACCGCAGGGCGTATCCTCTTGTCCTTTATTTTCCAGATATGGTCGCCCGAGAAGACTATCCCCTCGTCGACGTTGCCCTGCTGCGAATTGATGAGAGCCTGAACAATGCAGTATTCGAGGGAACATTTTTTCAGACAGTAATCGCATCCGATCGGCTTTGGAGCTGTCTTATTGAGTATCTTTTCGACGAACTTCGTTTTTATGGCCCGCCCCGGCATTCCGACAGGACTTGATATCAGCACGACATCCTCTTTTTTCGCGTTTTGATAGATCTTTTTGTATTCCGGAGCCGCGGCGCACTCGTTCGTCAGGACGAACCTCGTCGCTATCTGGACGCCGTTCGCCCCGAGGCGGAACATCTTTACGATGTCGCAGCCGTCCGTTATTCCGCCGGCCGCGATGACCGGAAGGTCGGTGACAGCCCTGACTTCCGGAAGTATGACTTCGATCGACCTGTCCGTTCCCAGGTGCCCGCCCGCTTCCACCCCTTCCACGACTATTGCGGCGGCGCCGCATTTTGTCGCCGTCTTCGCCAGCTTTGCGGACGACACTATCGGGAGTATGGGAGTGTTGGATTCCTTTCCTATCTTGAAGATGTCCCTGGAGAACCCGGCACCGGTCGTTATGAAACTGATCTTTTCGCTTATCGCGGTGTTCACCGCTCCGAGGAATTCCCTCGCGGCGAACATTATGTTTATCCCGACCAGTCCGCCCTTCGCGATCTCTTTTGCCTTCCTTATCTCTTCCCTTAGCTCTGCAAGGTCCATTCCGGAAGCGCCGATCACGCCTATAGCGCCGGCGGCAGCAATGGTCCCCGCAAGCAGGCCTGTTGATATCTTGACCGCCATGCCGCCCTGTATTATAGGTATTTTTGCCACAAGGTTCCCAATTTTAAGCTCAGGAAGCTCCAAGTTCTTTCCTCCCACTAAAGATCAATTCTCGAAATCCCATTAAAGGACCTCCGATCCAATCATCCCGAAACGGACCTCACTTTTTTGAGTGAGACAAAACATAGTTCACGGTATCGCCTACTGTCTTGATCTTTTCCGCTTCTTCGTCCGGTATCTCCATTGTGAACGCTTCTTCAAGCGCCATGACCAGCTCCACTGTATCCAGCGAGTCGGCGCCAAGGTCATCAACGAAGGAAGCTTCTCTTTTCACTTCGTCCTCAGACACGCCAAGCTGATCGACCACTACCTTCTTCACCTGATCGAAAACTTTTGATTCATCCATTTACGTTTCTCACCCCCTTCGTTTAAAAATCCTAAATTCGAAATCCTAAACACTAAACTACATGTACATGCCGCCGTTTACGTTCAGCACTTGCCCGGTCACATAGTCCGCGTCAGCGCACAAGAACACGACGGCTTTAGCTATATCTTCCGGAGCCCCCAGCCTCGTAAGGGGGATCTGTTCGCTTAATTTTTTCTTGACATCGTCTGATAGCTTTTGCGTCATGGCCGTGTCGATAAAGCCGGGCGCTATGGCATTGCAGGTAATGCCGCGGGAGGCAAGCTCCCTGGCTATCGTTTTAGTAAGGCCTATTGCCCCGGCTTTTGCAGCCGAGTAATTCGCTTGTCCAAAATTTCCCATTTCACCAACTATCGATGCTATGTTAAGTATTCTACCCCACCTGTTTTTCATCATCAAGGGGGCTATGGCTTTCGCGCAAAGGAACATAGATCTAAGGTTTACCGAGATCACCGCATCCCAGTCATCCTCTTTCATCCTTATCAAGAGTCCGTCCCTTGTTATTCCCGCGTTGTTTATCAATATGTCTATTTTCCCGAATTCCTTGACCGCCTGCTCGACCGAAGCCGCGACATCGCTGCCGTCCGCAACATTCGTTTTCAGCGCGATCGCTTTCACTCCGAGTTTTCCGATCTCACCCGCGGTCACTTTCGCCGCGTCCATATTGATGTCGGAAATTATCACGTCCGCTCCTTCTTTTGCCAGAGCTTCCGCAATCGATCTCCCTATTCCCTGAGCCGCGCCTGTTACAAAAGCTACCCGTCCTTTAAGTTTCATGTTTATTTACCTCCTTCGCTCGGATGCCAGCTGCCCAAAAAATCCCCGAGGGTCGCGGCATCGCCTACATTATATATCTTTGCTTTAGGATTGACCTTCTTTATCAGCCCCGCAAGCACTTTGCCCGGACCGATCTCGATGAATGTGTCAAATCCGTCGTTCGTCATTTTGTTCACACAGTCCTCCCACAGGACGGGGGATGTCATCTGTCTTATGAGCAGCTCTTTTATAGCGCCCGCGGCTGTCACGTAATCCGCCGTAACGTTTGAAACCACCGGTATGGAAGCGTCTTTTATGCTGATCTTATCAAGCTCCGCCGCCAGTTGGTCGGCCGCGGGTTTCATCAAACTTGAATGGAAAGGCGCGCTGACCTGAAGCGCGATCACCCTTTTTGCGCCGGCTTCCTTGCACAGCCTGGAAGCTTCGGCAACTCCGGCTGCCTTGCCCGATATAACTATCTGTCCAGGGCTGTTGATATTGGCCGCTTCAACTATTCCCTTTGAAGATGCCCTGGCGCATATTTCTTTCACCACATTATGATCAAGCCCCAGGATGGCGGCCATTGTTCCTTCCCCGAGAGGCACCGCTGTCTGCATGAACTTTCCGCGCGAATTGACGAGTTTTACGGCGTCCCTGAAGCTAAGGGACCCCGCGGCATACAGGGCGGTATATTCCCCGAGGCTGTGCCCCGCGGCCGCTTCGACACTTATTTTCCCGAATGACTTCAGCGCTTCAAGGCACATAGCTGACACCGTCAATATCGCCGGCTGGGTGTTTTCCGTTTTTTTGAGATCCTCATCCGGCCCCTCAAAGCAAAGCTTTGAAAGATCAAAGCCAAGAGAATCATTGGCCTCGTCAAAGAACTTTTTTGTGTAGCTGAATTTTGCCACAAGGTCTTTGCCCATGCCGACATACTGGGAACCCTGCCCGGGAAATACGAATGCTATTTTTGCCACTTATAAAACCTTTCTAGAAGGGAACCTGCGACTAAAAGTCGCGGTTCCGATATTTATTTGGAACCGAGGCTTTCAGCCTCAGGTTCCATAATCAACACTTTATCCTCTTACCTCTTTCAGCTTACTTGTGAGTTTCGGGACAACTTCGAAAAGGTCGCCCACGATGCCGTAAGTCGCTACCTTGAATATCGGGGCGTCCGGATCCTTGTTGATCGCGACGATCATTTCGGATGACCCCATGCCTGCGAGGTGCTGTATGGCTCCGGATATCCCGACGGCTATGTAGAGTTTCGGGCACACCGTCTTTCCCGTCTGTCCCACCTGATGGTGCGAGGAGATCCAGCCGGCATCGACCGTGGCGCGGGAAGCTCCCACGGCTCCGCCTATCACCTCGGCGAGTTCTTCGACAAGCTTGAAATTCTCCGGCGCCTGAAGCCCTCTTCCGCCGGAAACTATTATTTCGGCTTCGGACAGATTGACCTTGACCGTTGCGTCCTTTATAACATCGACGATCTTCACGATCAGATCGTCCCGGCCTATCTTCGGAGCGAACTTGATCACCTGCCCCTTTCTTGAATTGTCGGGAACAGCGCGCTTAAAGACCTTCGGCCTGACGGTGGACATTTGCGGCCTGTGGTTCTTGCATATGATCGTGGCCATGATATTGCCGCCGAACGCGGGACGCGTCTGCTGAAGGAGCCTGGTTTCCTTGTCTATCGCAAGCCCGGTGCAGTCGGCCGTAAGCCCCGCGTTTATGCGCGCGGCTATCCGGGATGCAAGGTCCCTTCCGGTGGTTGTTGCGCCGAAAAGCACTATCTCGGGCTTGTACTGCCTTATCATGTCGGATATGACCGTTGAATAGGGGAGGGTCGTGTAGTGCGCGAGCTCCGGAGCGGTCGCCACATAAACCTTGTCCGCGCCGTATTCTATGAGCTTTTTTGTTTCTTTCTCTACGCTTGAGTCCCCGAGAAGCATCGCGCACAGTTCCACGCCGAGATCTTTTGCGAGCCTCCTTCCCTCTCCGAGAAGCTCCAGCGCGACCGGATGCACATTGCCTTCGTACTGTTCGGCGAAGACCCAGATGCCTTTATATTGGCTCTTGTCGACAACATTGACGTCTTCCTTTGTTATCTCGATGGCGCCGAATTTGCAGGAAGAGGGGCACGCTCCGCACAGGTTGCACTTGTCCAGGTCTATTACGGCTTTTTTATTTTCAACCTTGATGGCGCCAAGAGGGCACGCCGCTATGCACAGCTTGCATCCGAAACACTTGTCGTTAATTATCCTGATGCCCATTTAGCAGACCTTCCTGTCCCTGAGCTTTTTCACCAGCGAATCAACCATTTCGTCAACCGATCCCTGAAGGATCTCGCCGCCGCCTTTCGGAGGAGGGGTGAATATCTTGACGACGGAAGTGGGAGAGCCTTTTTGCCCTATGCAATTTTCATCGGCATTTATGTCTTTTGCGCCCCACTGCGGGATTGCCGCGTTCTTTGCCTTGATCTTGCCCTTGAATGAAGGCATTCTTGGAGTGTTCATCTGTTTTACGACCGTGATAAGGGCCGGAAGTTTCACTTCAACTATCTCGTTCGTTTCCTCGAGAAGCCGGTTAACTTTCATGACGCCGTCATTTATCTCGACTCCGACCGCGAAAGTGACCTGGGGGATCTTGAGGAATTCGGAAACGCCCGGCCCGACCTGCGCGGTGTCGCCGTCTATCGCCTGCTTGCCGCAGATGATAAGGTCGAAAGCCCCGAGTTTTTTTATTGTCGACGCGAGAGTATATGATGTTGCCCATGTGTCCGAGCCGGCAAAAGCCCTGTCGGAAACAAGTATGGCTTCATCGACGCCGAGCGCGATGGTGTCTTTCAATGCGTTCACGGCCTGCGGAGGGCCCATTGTAATGACGGTTACTTTTCCGCCGTGCTTGTCGCGCAACTGAAGCGCCGCTTCAACGGCGTTCTCGTCAAAGGGATTGATGATGCTCTCAACGCCTTCCCTTATCAGCGTGTTGGTTTCCGGATTGATCTTTACCTGGGTTGTGCCGGGGACCTGTTTTATGCAGACGACGATGTTCATTGCTATTTCTTGGCTGCGAGCTCCTTGATCAGTTCAAGGGCGATGACGTTGCGCTGTATCTGGTTGGTGCCCTCGTATATCTGGGTGATCTTGGCGTCCCTCATCATCTTCTCGACGGGGTATTCCTTCATGTAGCCGTAGCCCCCGTGTATCTGGACCGCGTCCGTTGTCACTTTCATGGCGGTATCCGACGCCATGAGCTTGCACATTGCGGACATCTTTGATGTTTCGGCGGATCCCGAGTCGATCGCTCTCGCCGTTGCGTACACAAGACACCTTGCGGCCTCCACCTGCGTGGCCATATCAGCCAGCATGTGCTGTATCGCCTGGAACGTGCTTATCTTGGCGCCGAACTGCTCTCTCTGCCTCGAATATTTCAGGGCTTCATTAAGAGCTCCCTGGGCTATCCCAACCGCCTGGGCCGCGATGCCCGGCCTTGTCCTGTCCAGCGTCTTCATCGCGACTATGAATCCCATTCCTTCCTTGCCGAGCATCTGGCTCTTGTGGACCTTGCAGTCCTGGAAAACCAGCTCCCTTGTCGCGGAAGCCCTTATTCCCATCTTGTTCTCTTTCTTGCCGAAAGTGAATCCCGGCATGTTTTTTTCGAGTATGAACGCGGAAGCGCCTCTCGACCCCTTTTTCCTGTCGGTTATCGCGATCACGGAGTATGTCTCCGCCTCGCCGCCGTTGGTTATCCACTGTTTCGTGCCGTTGAGTATAAAATGATCCCCGTCTTTTTTTGCGGTCGTCTGCATTCCTCCAGCGTCCGAGCCGGCGTTCGCCTCGGTAAGGCCGAATGCGGCCAGCTTTTTCCCCGCGGCTATGTCGGGAAGGTATTTCTGTTTTTGTTCTTCGTTCCCGAACAATATGATGGGCATTGTCCCCAGGCCCGTGGCCGCGTAGGCAAGAGCGATGCCGCCGCACACGATGCTGAGCTCCTCGGTAGCGATGCAGTATTCAAGGGTTCCTCCGCCGATCCCTCCGTATTTTTCGTCGATGCCGATCCCCGTGAGGTTTGATTCCGCGAGCGCTTTCACGACTTCCCAGGGAAATTCCCCGCTCTCGTCAAGTTCCGCCCTTACGGGAAGCGCTTTCTCTACAGCTATCTTCCTGGCCAGTTCCTGGACCATTTTCTGCTCTTCGGTGAATCCGTAATCCATTTTCCTTACCTCCTAAAACCCTTTACGACCACTTTATGACGTTTGCGCCGTATGTCAGCCCCGCCCCGAATCCCGCAAGCACGACAATGTCCCCTTTTTTTATCTTTCCTTCTTTTAACGCTTCGTCCAGCGCTATGGGGATTGAGGCTGCCGAGGTGTTTCCGTATCGGTCGAGGTTAACATATACCTTTTCTTTTGACAAGCCCAAATTTCTCAAGGCGAAATCGATTATCCTTGTGTTTGCCTGGTGAGGGATAAGCAGGGAGATGTCGGAGGTTTTCAGTTTTGCTTTTTCAAGCACCGCCTTGACGCATTTCGGCAGGATCTTTACGGCGAACTTGAAAACTTCCTTCCCGTCCATCTGGATGAACCTTTTTTTCGCTTCGGGATCGCGCGAGCCGCCCCCCGGCATGATAAGGTATTTTCCTCCGCTTCCTTCCGCTCCCAGGTAGCTGGCAAGGATCCCGCTTTCGCCATCGGCCGCCTTAAGAATGACCGCGCCCGCTCCGTCCCCGAACAGAATGCATGTGTTCCTGTCGGTCCAGTCCAGGTATTTGGCCAGCGTATCTGCTCCTATGACCATTACATTATTATATACGCCGGATTCAATGAAGCTTGCCGCTGCCGCAAGAGCGTAATTGAATCCAGTGCATGCCGCTGATGCGTCGAACGCGGCGGCGTTGACCGCCCCGATCCTGTCCTGGATGATGCAGGCGGTGGACGGGAAAAGCATGTCCGGGGATGAAGTGCCGACGATGATCAGTTCAAGTTCCTTCGGATCGATCTTTGCCGACTCAATGGCCCTGCGCGCCGCCTCAAAGGCGAGGTCGGATGTCGCTTCGCTCTCGTCCGCGATCCTCCGCTCCCTGATGCCGGTCCTCTCCATTATCCATTCATCGGTTGTGTCGACCATTTTTTCAATGTCGAAATTCGTCAGGACCTTCCTGGGGACATAAGAACCGGTGCCTATGATCGAAGCCCGTCTCATTTAAGCCTCACCAACCTTCGAAATGTGATCGACCACTTTTCCTTCAACTGATTCCGCGGCGACCCTTATGGCGTTCATTATGGCTTTCGACTTCGCCCTTCCGTGGGCTTTCACGACGACGCCGTTTATCCCCAGAAGCTCCGCGCCGCCGAATTCATCATAGTCCACTTTCTTTTTCAGCCGAAGCAGGGCGGGGATCAGGAAAAGCGCGACCATTGCCGCAAGCGGATGGCTTTTCAGCTCGCCCGCCAGCATTTCAAAAATGAAAGTCGCGGTGGATTCCCCGAATTTCAATACCAGGTTGCCGATGAACCCGTCGCAGACGACCACATCCACTTTTCCCGAGAATACTTCCTTGCTTTCCACCATTCCGGAAAAATTCAGGCCGGATCCCTTGAGCAGGGGATAGGTGGAGGTTGTAAGCTCGTTGCCTTTCTCGGGCTCCTCCCCGATGTTCAAAAGCCCGACCTTCGGATTTTTTATTTTCAGCACATGTTCCGAGTAAACGCTCCCCATTTTTGCGAAATAGACAAGGTGCTTGGGCTTGCAGTCAACATTCGCGCCCATGTCCAGCAGGAGCACCCTTCCTTTTTTGGAGGGGAATATCGTGGCCAGCGCGGGCCTTTCGATCCCGGAAACTCTTCCGAGGCCGAAAAGGGAGGAAGCCATCAAGGCGCCGGTATTGCCAGCGGAAACAAAAGCATCCGCTCCTCCTTCTTTGACCAGCGACACGCCTTTCACGATGGAAGAATCTTTTTTCTGCTTTATCGCCTGTATGGGATGTTCACTTGTGGAGATGACCTCGCTCGCATTATAAATGCTTATACCGGAGACGCGTTTGTTATTTTTCAGTTCTTTTGATATGCGGTCTTCCTGTCCGATGAGGATAATTTCGATGTTCGGCAGGAGGGACATGGCCATGATCGCGCCTTTTATTGTTTCAGAAGGCGCATGATCCCCGCCCATTGCGTCCAGCGCTATGCGGATCAATGCTTGGGCTTCTCCTCTTTGCCTGCCTCGGCTTTTTCTTCATGTGCCTTGCCTTTGGCAGGTTTTTTCTTTTCCTCGGTCTCTATTTTAAGGACCATCCTTCCGTTGTACGTGCCGCATACGGAGCAGGCATGATGGGACAAGATCTTTGAGTGGCACTGCGGGCAATCCGCCAGGTTCAGCGGTTTCAGCTTCCAGTTGGCGCGTCTAGTCCGGGTCCTTGTGTTCGAGTGTCTTTTTTTCGGTACAGGCATTTCAATTCCCTCCTAATATTTTAAACGATTTCAGCTTCGCCAGCCTGGGATCGATGCTTTTTTTATTCTCACTGGCCGGCGCCGCTACCTTGCAGGCCTTGCTGCAGAGCGGCTTGATCGGCAAGGACACAATTATATTCTGTCTTATGGCTTCGTCCAGGTCTATTATGTTGTCTTCGCCTATCTCAAAAACGAAGTCTTTTTCCTTCAGCTCGATCTCTTCGTCCTTTGAGCCCGGAAGCGCGCTTTTTTTCCTGCCGTATTCTTCCTCTATTTCTATGTTGAGAGGATAGTCAAATTCCTTCAGGCACCGGCAGCAGCACAGCTTCACTCTGGTTTTAAGCGTCCCGGAGACTAAAACCGTGTCTCCCGTGTTCATCAATTTAAGCTTGACCTGAACCGGGGACGTTAAGTTTAGGCTTTCTTCCTTATCCGCCCCGCCAACCGGAGGGAAAGATAGGGTTTCGCTTCTGTCGATCTTAAGTTCAACCCCGAAGCTCTTCAGCAGGTCGGAGACATCGATTTTCATAAAACCCTCCTTCGTTCGGCCAAAGCGCCGAATCTTCGGCGGGTAAACAAAGGGTGATTATAGGGTCGGGGGAGGTCTTTGTCAAGGCAAAGAAAAAGGCCGACCGGACGCCCTGCCCGATCGGCCTTATCAATAAAATATCGCTTTACTGTTCTATGATAAAAAAGCTTAGCGGTCCGGTCTCGAGAGTGGTAAATCCGCAGACGGCGTATTTATCAGTTGTATACTTATATGCCACCATCTTGGCCGGGACAGTATCTCCCTGTCTATCGCATAACGCGTCAATTATCCCCTGGCTTGGATTATTCATCGTTCCCACTTCAATGGTTCCCATTGGCTCGCCGAGCGCTGCGCCGCTCGAAACATCCATTGAAGATACTCTGAGAAGGGTGGACGCATATGACTCGGCTAATATCGCTTTTATATTCGTTTTATCATCACCATCAAAGGTGTTCCTGTCAAAGGCTATGCCAATATAAGTGCGGGAGCCGTCAGCGATCTCCAGCGTCGAAACAGTGCTGTCATACATGGTGCCTGCGATCCCGCCGTCATCCCAATTAATACCATCACGTTTGCCGTTTGTTCCCGCGAACATTCCCTTTGGGGAAAAGAAAAGCTGCGGTTTATCGGCTTTATATAACTTTTCTCCGGTAAAATGATAATTAGACTCGGAAGTTGAATCCAGATACGCTCCCGCCACATCAAAGAGATCTACCTCAAATGTGTAAGAATTAGATCCTATTAATTCCACAGTCATACATGCCACCAGATTGCCAATCCAATTTGTATTTGGGATCATTATGCCCTCAGCCGTACATGCAGACGGCGCTATATTTGATAAGGCCGGGCAGATCATGATAATTCCCTGGTTTTCAGGGCCTCCTCCGATCACAAGGACTTCATTGGTTATCTCATATGCATATAAAGTTTCACCTGGGGGGATCCTATCTGGATCACTTGAGTTTGTTATTTCACCGCTCAATAATCCGCTTGCAAGGTGCGTTATTTTACCTGAAAGTGTGACCCCATCCATTGTGCCGGTCACAAAATGCAAGCTGAAAGTAGTATCGGTCATTGAGCATTTAACGGTATCTCCCAGACTGTCTATTCCGTAATAAGGCCGCCCTGAAGCCCCGCCGCCGCCTCCGCCACCAGTCGGATTCGAGCCGCATCCATAAATGACTGCAAGAGACAGGACGCAAAGGGAAACGATCAGCACACCGAACCAGGAATTTTTTCTCATTTGAGTGACCCCCTTCGTTATTAGTTAGCGCACAAGATTATGAAGTAGCGAGTTTGTAAAGTCAAGCATGTCACTTTGCCCTAGGATGCGCCTTGTCGTAAATCGATTTCAGCTTTTCCTTTGTGAGATGAGTGTATATCTGCGTCGTTGATAGAGAAGAATGGCCAAGAAGCTCCTGAACAATTTTCAAGTCTGCGCCGCCGTTCAGGAGATGCGTCGCGAACGAGTGCCTAAGAGTATGCGGCGTCACACGCTTTGCGATCCCCGCCTTCCTCGCGTATTTCCTTATCATCCTCTCCATTGACCTGCTCGTGAGCCTTGATCCCATCCGTCCAAGGAACAATATTTTTTCATCTTTGGCCCTTGTTTCAAGATATTTCTTTATCGAAGAGATCGCGTGCGAGCCGATCAGGACGATCCTTTCCTTGTCGCCTTTTCCCTGGACCAGGACCTCGCCGCTGTCCAGGTCGATGTTGTCAGCCCTCAGCTTCGCGACTTCGCCCACCCTCATGCCCGAAGCGTATATCAATTCAAGGATCGCCAGGTCGCGCGGGCCGTTCTTTTGATTTAGGTTCACCGCGTTCAGCAGTTTAATGACCTCTTCCGGATACAGGAAAGAGGGGAGCCTTTTGCCTAGTTTCGGGGACAATATGTGCTCGAACGGATTGAGTTTTACTTTGCCCTCGCGGAAAATGTACCTGAAGAACGCCCTGCAGGACGAAATTTTCCTTGCGACCGATTTTTTTGAAAGGTCCTTGAGCTCGAGCCATCTTAGATAGCTCCTTGCGAAAGCCGGGTCTATCCTCCGGGGGTTATCGAATAGCGAGCCCTTTGTTTTGACGAAACCCACGAACTGATCGACATCCCCTAAGTATGCAAGAACGGTGTGCGGCGAAAGATTAAGCTCCGACTTGAGGTAGGAACGGAAGGGCTCAATGTAGTTATGCATATTGTAGGGACAGGGCTTGTCCCTGTCCGAAATTTCGGACAGCCATAAAGGCCGTCCCTACATTTTTATTCAAGACCATAGATGTGCTTCTTGTCCGCGGTCAGCGTTATGTACTTGCCTTTTTCCTTGACCCATTCTTCCCTGTCAGGAACATTGCGCAGGTCGATGTGCACGGTCCCGTCGTCCAGGTTCAGCCCAATGCCTTTCACCTCTCCCATCTCCCCCAGGCTCTTGAACAGCTCCTGGGGCTTCATGCCGTCTACATATATATGCGCCGCTTTGCCGCGCAAATGGAAGCTCTTCCTGCCGCCGCCCAGCCGTTCGTTCTCCGCTTCGCACCTGTAAGCCGTTTTTACCTTGACGGGCCTGTTCAGCTTTACCGCAAGCGCCTCCAGCACGCCCACCAGCCCAAGATGTATCTTATATTCCTTGCTGGCTTTGCACGCTTCGCATTTGCAGAAAAAATCCTGATGGTTGTAGTGCTCGCTTAGATTCCCCACGTGGACATTTTACCATACCGATGTTATACTTGCCTCAATTTTTTGATGGAGGAGTGATCATTTTGGCTAATAAAACATATCTGTTTACTTCGGAATCCGTGACGGAAGGACATCCTGACAAGATGTGCGACCAGATCGCCGATTCGATATTGGACGCGATAATCGCGAAAGACCCGCAGGCGAGGGTCGCATGTGAAGCGCTCGCGACCAACGGCCTGGTGCTGGTTGCCGGGGAAATAACGACCGGCTGCTATGTGGAGATCCCCTCCATTACGAGAAGCACGATCCGCGACATAGGATACGTCAGCAGGGAGATCGGATTTGACTACGAGACCTGCGGCGTGCTTGTCTCGATAAAAGAACAGTCAAAGGATATCGCGATGGGAGTGGACAAAAGCTTTGAAGCGAAAGGCGGGGAAGTGATACACGAAGACCTCGAAGCTCTCGGAGCGGGGGACCAGGGGCTCATGTTCGGATACGCCACCGACGAAACGACGGAACTGATGCCCATGCCGATAATGTTCGCTCACAGGCTTGCCCAGCGCCTCGCGGAAGTGAGAAAGAACGGGACACTGCCGTACCTGAGGCCGGACGGAAAATCCCAGGTAACGATCGAATACGAAGGAGACAGGCCGATAAGAGTTGACAGCGCCCTGATCGCCGCCCAGCACTCTCCCGACGTCAAATACGACAAACTGAAGAACGATGTTATAGAGCAGGTCATAAAGAAAATAATCCCGGCGCAGTACATCGACAAGAACACGAAATATTACGTGAATCCCACGGGGAGATTCGTCATCGGGGGACCCCAGGGCGACACGGGGCTGACCGGAAGGAAGATAATCATCGATACTTACGGCGGAAGCGCGCGGCACGGGGGCGGATGCTTTTCCGGAAAGGACCCCACAAAGGTTGACAGGTCGGGATCTTACATCATGAGGTATGTGGCTAAGAACGTCGTTGCCGCGGGGCTGGCGAATAAGTGCGAAGTTCAGGTGGCATACGCGATCGGGGTCGCGAAGCCTCTCTCAGTGTCCGTGAACACTTTCGGGACGGGAAAGATAGCGGACGAAAAAATAAACGAGATCATTGCCCAGCATTTTGACTTCAGGCCCGGCATGATAATAAAGGAGCTCAACTTGAGGAAGCCCATATTCAGGCAGGTCGCTTCTTACGGCCATTTCGGGAGGTCAGATCTTGACCTGACCTGGGAGAGAACAGATAAGGCTAAGATCCTGAAGAAGGCTGCTGGATCGTAAAAACGGGCAGCACGGGTTTTATCACCCTGTTGTAAATGTCGTACAATCCGAACATCCCGTAATCTTCCGGCCTCGGAATGTAAGCGGACGGCGAAAGTTCCGTGCCGCTCTCGAGCGCCTTTATCATTTCCTCGCTCGGAGGCTTATAAACGAACCGGTAAACCACCCTTGCTTTTGGGATCGAGGCAAGTTTCCATCCGTCATAAGTGACGATTATCGCGTTGCTTACCAGGCCCTCCCAGCCGCTCAGCGGCTCATTGACGACCCTGCCGTCAATGTACATGGCGCTTGTGTGACCGCCGTCCAGTCCTATGGCATTGTCGGCTCCGGCTTCCTTCATTATCTCGGCAAGTTCATCGTATGTTACTCCGCCTCCCACAACAACAAGTATCAGCTCCTTATCCTTTGAGACCCCCATTGCCGTTCTCGAGCTGGGCGCGAGCAATTCATTATTGAATTTTTCAGTTACAAGGCTTTCCTTGTGCACGGCCTGCCCGTCTTTCACGAGCAGGGGGCCTCCAGTTACCGCCTGAACGACAAATTTCCATTTTTCGGCAAGGTCATAAACAAGCCCGATCTTATCCGATCTTTTTGTCTTCGCGGCAAAATCCCTCGACCAGCCGTGAAGCGAGACGACAAAACCGTCTTTTGGTATGGGAGAATTGCCGTCGGCCATCTCTTCTATCGAGCCGTTTTCATTGACTATTATCTCCCTGCCGTATTTGTTCGTTCTGGTGGTATCGCCGTATTCAGCCGTGTAAATTATCACCTCGTCTTTTTTTCTGGGCCTGTTAACTCCCCATACATCAACGCTTTTTTTGTTGTTCAGGTTCAGCACATATCCCCTTGTTTTGGGTATCCCGAATATGATGTCCTTGTCCCTGGTTATGCCGACGGCGGTCCTCTCAAGAATGGACTTGTTCACGACCTGGCCGTTGATTATCATGAACCCGACCGGAAGATGGAGCCTTTTCCTTGTTTCGAAGAACGAGCCGTTGACCGCCGCGATCGCGTTATTCCTTATCGCTATGCCGCTCGTCGTTTCAAGGTTCCCTATGACCCCCTTTGCCAGCTCCGGCTTCACGTTGATCTTTTCGTTCTTCAGATCAATTCTTAAGATGTGGACGTGCAGCGCCCCCGTATCGGTGAGCTTTTTGATATGGGAATAATTTATTCCGGGGATTATCTGCTTGCTCCAGAGGAACTTGTTTTGCTCCTGCCCGCACAAACATTCATGGGATAAAAGGGCCGTCAATGCAAATATTAGGAGAAGTTCACTTATTTTCGGCTTCATTTATTCTTTGCGCGTAAATGTCGTAGGAGCCGTATCTGTAATCCGTCCAGACGACGACCGCGCCGCCCTCCCCGTCGTCCGCCATCTGCGGGCTTCTGGCCCCTCCCTCGGTAACGCATATGGGCATGCCGTCATTTTCCCAGAGAAGTTCCCCGGATCCGGAGATCTTCTGGGCATAAATGTTATAGCTTTCTTTGTTCCTGTAATCTTCCCATGAGATTATTGTCGACATCCCGCTGCTTTTTACGAATTGCGGGGCATATTGCGTGCCAGGCGCGCTGCATACGGGAACGCCGTCAAGATCCCACACCTGCCTGCCTTCCGCGTCGAGTCTCTGGGCAAAAATGTCCCAGTTGGCTTTTCTGTAGTCCTCCCAGACGAACGTGGCTCCGCCATCCTCATCCATCATGATTTTAGGGCCGATCTGGGTAAACGGCGCAGCGCATACAGGTATGCCGTCGCAGGTCCATGCGATCGTCCCGTCCTTGCTCAATTTTTGGGCGTAGATGTCGTAATTGCCGCCGCCGCTGTCCTCCCAGGCGATTATTATGTCGCTGCCGACGCCCAGGTTCGGATGCTTCTGCGATTCCGGAGCTTTGCAAACCGAAAGCCCGTCGTTCGTCCACAGTACATTGCCGCTGCCGCTGATCCTCTGAACGCAGATATCCGGCGTTTTTGAATTTCGCATGTACTCTTCCCAGGTTATTATGGCCCCTTCTTCTCCGTCCGAACCAATGTCCGGGTTTGCCTGCGTTCCATCGCTTATCTTGGCGGCAACTCCGTCGAACCTCCACAAAAGGGATCCGTTCTGATCTATTCTTTGCGCGTATACATTGTATACGCCTTCTTTTTTCCTTGAATCCTCCCAGGCGACGATCGCTCCGCCTTTTGAATCTTTCGCCAGTTTTGGATTTATCTCGATCCCATCCGTCTGGCACAGCTGTATGCCGCGTCCGTCCCACAGCATGTTGCCGAATGCATCCACCCTCTGGGCATATATCCTGGAGGCGCCGGATCTGGTGTCTTCCCACACGATCACGGCCTCCCCGTTATCGCCGCTTATCAGGTCAGGGTTATTTTGGTTGCTTTCCGCGTTGCAGACCCTTATCCCGTCCAGCGGCCACAAAAGCTTCCCCCTGTTATTGATCTTTTGAGCATATATGTTCGAATAACCGTTCCTGTAATCTTCCCATACGATCATATATTCCCCGCTCCCCGTTCTTTTTATCCGGGACTTTTGCTGTGTCACCGATCCGAAACCCAGGACTATTCCTGCGCCGTCCTTCCTCCAGCTTTCCACTCCCATCAGGTCCAAGCCCTGAGCGTATACGTCAAATCCGCCGTTCCTTTTATCCTGCCATGCTATCATTGCGTTCCCGTTCCCTGATACGGATATTTGAGGGAACTCCGCGCCGTTACTTACCCTGCAAACGGTTTTCCCGTCGGGAGCCCATATGGCCTTGCCGTCTTTGTTCACTCTTCTCGCGAATATCCCGCCAGTACCGGTTCTCTGATCCTGCCAGGCGACTATCGCGCCGTCCATGCCGTCGGAGACCGCTTTCAGGTTCGCCTGATTTCCGGGAGCCTCGCACACGGAGATGCCGTAAGGGTACCAGAGGGGCGCTCCCGTCGATGATATTTTCTGGCAGAAAATATCCGAATTTCCCGTGCCGTT
>CAYHAH010000053.1:0-10283 GCA_964354575.1 uncultured bacterium | reverse complement strand
AGCCGCAACGACCAGGTCGCGACCGACCTGCGCCTGTACCTGAAAAAAGAGATCGAAGCGATATTGAAGAACATATCCGTCCTCCAGAAGGGATTGATAAAGACGGCGGAAGACAACATCTCGGTCATCATGCCTGGCTACACCCACATGCAGCAGGCCCAGCCGATATTGTTCTCCCATTACATCATGGCTTATTTCGAGATGCTCGAGCGCGACAAGGAGCGCTTCATCGATTCGCTGAAGCGGATAGACGTAATGCCCCTGGGCTCTGGCGCATTGGCGGGCTGTGCATACCCGATCGATAGGAGTGCGCTTGCAAAGGAACTGGGCTTCAAAAAAATATCGCTGAACAGCCTTGATGCCGTGTCCGACCGGGACTTCGTGGCGGAGGTGCTTTTCTGCATATCGCTGGCGATGATGCATCTCTCCCGGTTCTGCTCCGAGCTCATTATCTGGTCGTCCTCGGATTACGGTTTTATCGAGATCGGGGATGCCTACACCACCGGCAGCTCCCTGATGCCCCAGAAAAAGAACCCCGATGTGGCGGAGCTCGTGCGCGGCAAGACCGGAAGGGTCTACGGCGACCTTGTCTCGATATTGACCGTCATGAAAGGGCTCTCGCTTACATATAACAGGGACCTCCAGGAAGACAAGGAGCCCCTTTTCAACTCGATCGACACGCTCCTGGCTTCGCTCGGGATATTCTCCGAGATGCTCTCGAGCTTGAAGATAAACGCGAAGGCAATGAAGGACGCGGTGAAGAACACGGTCGTTGCCACGGACCTGGCCGATTACCTGGTCGGCAAGGGAATGCCTTTTCGCGCGGCGCATGGAACCGCCGGAAAGATAGTGGCTTACTGCGAAAGATCGGGAAAGGACATCGGAGACCTGTCCTTGCGGGAATTCCGCGAATTCTCGGACTTGATCGGCGAGGACGTTTACAAATCAATAACTATCGAAAAAAGCATAGAAGCGCGGGATGTTATCGGGGGGACCGCGACCAAACAGGTCCTCCGGGCGATAGCTGACGCAAAGAAAAGGGTTTAGCTCACATGGCCATCGAAAGAACTTTTTTCATGGTGAAGCCTGACGGAGTGAAGAGATACCTTTCAAACCTTATCCTCACAAAGATCGTTGAATCGGGCTTCAAGGTACTGATAAGGCGAAGAGTGATAATCACAATTGAGCAGGCTGAAAGGCTTTATGCCGTCCACAAGGGCAAGCCTTTCTACGAGGGCCTGATAAAATTCATTACCTCCGGCCCGTCCATCCTGACCGTTATCGAAGGAGAAAATGCAGTAGCCCGCATCAGGAGCATGATGGGGGCTACCGATCCAAGGCAGGCTGGTCCCGGAACGATAAGGGGCGATAACATTGGCGAACCTTTATTTACCGAGGACGGGACCATCATGAACCTCTGCCACGGGTCGGATTCCCCCGGATCCGCAAAGACAGAGACAGCGATATTCTTTAATGAAAAAGATCTTAAATAGCTTACTGTTCATCTTTATAGCAGCCTCTCTCTCTTACTGCGCGGAAGTTCAGTTCCCGGCATACTCAGGTTTCGTGAACGATCTTGCCGGCGTGATTGATCCTCAGAACGCATCAAAGTTGTTTGTCCTCGCGAACAGGCTGAAAGAGAATACCGGAGCGGAGCTTGCGGTCGTTACCGTCAGGTCAACTTATCCCCTGGATTCAAAATCATATGCCACCTCCCTTTTCGAGAAATGGGGCATAGGCAAGAAGGAGAAAGACAACGGGCTTCTGATCCTATTCGTCAAGAAGACGAAGAAGATAGAGGTAGAGGTGGGCTACGGCCTTGAGGGCATCATCACCGACGGCTTCGCCGGGGAAGTCCTGGACAAATACGCGCTTCCTGAATTCAAGAACGGCGATTACGGCAAGGGATTGTACCTGGCAAGCCTCGCGTTCTACGACCGCATAACAAAAGAATATTTCAGCCGCCCGCAGTCAAAAATGGAGCAGATCAACCTGAACATATATTCAGTTTTACTGGCCTTTTCTGTTATAATAGTTGTGTTCATTTTTGCGCTTATCGGCGGCACGCTGATAGGTGCCGCGGTCTCCGGGATAATAGGCGCGCTCATCGGATATTTTGTGGCCGGCATCGCCGGGATCGTGATCGGATTCTTTATTGGAGCCGTGATATCAATGGGCGGATATTACGGCGGCTTCGGCGGAGGCTTCGGCGGCTTCGGAAGCTTTGGCGGCGGAAGCGGAGGTTTCGGCGGTTTTGGAGGCGGGCGAAGCGGCGGCGGAGGAGCCGGCCGGAGTTTCTGAGAAGGAGGAGCGACAATGGAAAAATGGAACAAGCCGTGGGTGTGGATCGTCGGCATACTGGTTTTGCTGATCATATTTACCGTAGGCATGTATAACAGAATGGTCGCTCTCGACCAGGAAGTGATCCAGTCGTGGGCGCAGGTGGAGAACCAGCTCCAGAGAAGGAACGACCTCATACCGAACCTTGTTGAGACGGTAAAGGGTTATGCGTCGCACGAAAAATCCATATTCATCGCGGTCTCGGAGGCGCGCGCGAAGCTCGCCGGCGCGATAAAGACGGGGTCGCAGGCGGACAAAATAGTCGCCGCAAATGAAATGAATTCTGCCCTTTCCAGGCTCCTGGCGATAGCCGAAAATTATCCGGACTTGAAAGCCAGCGAGAACTTTGTCCGGCTCCAGGACGAGCTTGCCGGAACGGAGAACAGGATAGCGGTGGAGAGGATGCGTTACAATCGATCAGTGCAAACATATAATACCGCGGTAAAGAAGTTCCCGGCGGTTTTATTCGTCAGCCGGTTCGGCTTTGACAGGGCCAAGCCTTACTTCGAGGCGGCGCCTTCAGCAAAAGCAGTTCCAAAGGTCAAATTCTAGCAACGAAAGGATCTGTCATGAACATCAAGCTTGAGTGCGCCTCAGTAGTTGAATGCAAGTGCGATGTCCTTATCGTAAATGAATTCGAAGGGGTCAAGCACCCCGGGGGAGCAACGGGCGCAGTTGACAAGGCGCTGGGGGGAGAAATATCAAAGCTTCTGGCAAGCGGAGCCATAAACGGGAAGCTAGGCTCAACTTATCCCATCCCCACTTACGGAAAGATCAAGGCGGACGAGGTCATCTGCGTCGGGCTCGGCAAAAGCGGCGATTTTGACCTGGACAAGGTAAGGATAGTTTCCGACGCGGCGATCAAGGCGGCGAAAAAATGCAGGGCAAAAAGGGTCGCGACCATCATACACGGCGCGGGTATCGGCGGCCTTGACGCGAGGAAGGCCGCTCAGGCGGTTGTGGAAGGATCCCTGCTCGGCGACTACAAGTTCAAGGGCTTCAAGACGGAGATCGAAAATGACGAGCCGGTTATCGATGAACTCGTCATCGTCGATTACGACCCCGAAAAGATCAAGTCAATTGAACCCGGCGTTGAGCTTGCAAAGGTCCTTGTGGAAGGCACGAACAAGGCAAGGGACCTTGTAAATTCACCGTCGAACAAGAACACTCCGACCCATCTCGCAGAGTATGCCTCCTCCCTTGCGAAGGAGATGAAGCTCTCCTGCGATATCCTTGGAAGGGATGAAATAATTAAAAAAGGCATGGACGCCCTCTATTCCGTTTCCAGGGGCTCCAAGGAGGAGCCGAAAGTCATAGTCTTGAAATATAACGGGGGAGGCGGCATCCTTCACGGGCTTATAGGCAAAGGCATAACTTTTGACAGCGGGGGAATATCGCTTAAGCCGTCATCAAAACTTTCGGAAATGAAGACCGACATGGCAGGCGCCGCCACGGTGCTCGAAGTCATGAGAGTGATAGCAAAGCTCAAGCCGAAGGTCAACGTTGTCGCCGTGATACCGGCGACGGAGAACATGCCGGGAGGGAACGCTTACAAGCCGGGCGATGTCATCGGCTCCCTTGCGGGCAAGACCATCGAGGTCATCTCGACCGACGCGGAAGGAAGGCTGATACTTGCCGATGCGATCACCTACGCAAAAGAGCTGGGAGCGAAGAAACTGATCGACATTGCCACGCTCACCGGCGGCTGCAGGGTCGCCCTGGGCGATGCGGCGGCGGGCATCATGGGAAATGATGATGACTTGATCAATAAACTCCTTGCATCTTCGAGATCAACGGGAGAAAAGCTGTGGCGATTGCCCCTTTATGAGGAGTACAGGGAATACTTGAAGAGCGATGTTGCGGACATTAAGAACTGCACGGAGACCGGAGGGAAAGCTAGCCCCTCGGTGGGCGGGATATTCCTTCAGAAATTCGCGGGTGAGACGCCGTGGGCTCACATAGACATCGGCGGGACCGCATACCTTGAAAAAGAAACGGCGTATCTTACCTCCGGTGCCACGGGCTACGGAGTAAGGCTTCTCGCCGATTATTTCAAGAGCTTATAAAATATGTACAGGATATTCCTCTGCGCCTGCCTGAACATTATCCTGGCGGTGCTTTCTTATTCCCAGACCGTCGCCCCGGAGACCAGGCCCATGATGACGGAGATGTACAGGATCAGGGTGATCAATGTGCAGGATGGGACGATAGAAGCAAGCGAGAACAGAGGAAAGACCTGGGCCACCATCGGGCGCGTCCTTCTTCCCGCGAGCATCGTGAGCAACCAGGGATATACCGCTTCGAAATGGATCGACGACGGCGACGTGGCCGCGGTCGCGGTCAACGCGATACATATAAAGACCGATTACAATACTGCGGACGACAAGGGCATTATTTTCAGCCTGCTCCCAAAGGAAAATTACGCGGCGGACCCAAAAATGAGGACGACCCCGGAAGCCGCCATCTACACGGACATTAAAGCGGGCCAGGGCATCTTCGGAGGCGAATATTCCCCTCTTGTTGGTAACATCGTATCGCAAGCGGATTATGCCGGGAATCTTTATCCGATAAAAAAGGGTTTCGTTCCCAGGGTGGGGGATTCACTGGTGATCAAGGTTGAACGCCCAGCGAGGTATCCCAGGGAGATAGTGTTTGAGAACAGGTTCGGGGGGCTGATAACCATCAGATACGCTGACAATGAGGAGCGCTACATCGGACAGGTCCTGCGCCCGATCGAAGGGGTCGGCAGGTTCCTAGGCTCCGAATTCTCGGACGTCGGGCGGATCCGCGCGAACCACGCGGGGGTCATATGCATAGCAACTTCTCCGATTGGATTTATCGGGGGCTTCCAGATCATCCCCGCGGGCCACGGAATGAGCAAAGAGATGATCACCGCGCGTACGCTGACCCAGTGGATGGTGATCGGCCCCGTGAGCGCGCTTGATGCATCCTTCGAGGGCACGGCGCCTTTCTTCAAGTATTATCTTCAGCCGAAGTATGGCGAGGATGACATAGAACGCTCCGACTGGGAAAAACGGCTTCTCGAGAGATTCCTTGTCGAAGTTAAATATAAGGGCAGGGAGGGATGGCAGATGATGCCCGTTTATTACATGTCGCTTAGCAAAGCCCTTCCGAAGTGGGCAAGTACCGCAATGGAGGATATCTCTCACATAAGGATACTTTTCCCGGTTTACAGGGAGGGGAAAACTTGAAACCAAAATTCTATATCACCACTCCCCTCTACTACGTCAACGACATCCCGCACATAGGCCACGCCTACACGACGATAGCCGCGGATGTCCTGGCAAGGTATAAAAGGCTGAAAGGTTTTGATGTTTTTTTCCTGACGGGCACGGATGAGCACGGCCAGAAGATCGCGGAAGCCGCGCAGTTGAGCGGAAAGAAGCCTCAGGAATTCTGCGATCAGATCGTCACGAGATTCAAATCCGCGTGGGAGACGCTTAACATATCTTATAACGATTTCATACGCACCACCGAAGAGCGCCACATCAAGGTCGTTCAGGACGTTTTCTCCAATTTGCTGAAGGCAGGCGACATCTACGAAGGCGAGTACGAGGGATGGTACTGCACTCCCTGCGAAACTTTCTGGACCGACCTTCAATTGAAGGAAACAAAGCTTGCCACCCCCAAGGCAAAGACGATCGATGAAGAACACAAGCCGCACGGGAATTTCTGCCCCGATTGCGGAAGGCCTGTCCAGAAGATCAAGGAAAAGACGTATTTCTTCAAGCTCTCAAAATACCAGAAAGAGCTGATGAAGCATATCGAGGCGAACCCCGATTTCATAAAACCCGAGTCGAGGCGCAATGAGGTAATAAGCTTTATTAAAACGGGGCTGAAAGACCTGAGCGTGACGCGGACCGCTTTCAGCTGGGGTGTCCCGGTAAAAGAAGATCCGAAACATGTTGTCTATGTCTGGTTCGACGCCCTCATCAACTATATCACGGCGCCTGGTTATGAATTGAACCAGCCGAGGTTCGAAAGATTGTGGCCCGCGGACCTTCACCTGATGGGGAAGGAGATCGTGAGGTTCCACGCGGTGATATGGCCCTGCATGCTCATGGCTTTAGGGCTTAAGCTTCCCAAAACGATATTTGGGCACGGGTGGTGGACATCAGAAGGCCAAAAAATGTCAAAATCAAAAGGCAATGTTGTCGATCCCGTCGCTCTTTCCAAGGAATTAGGCGTTGACGCGGTGAGATATTTCCTTTTAAGGGAGGTCCCTTTCGGGGATGACGGCGATTTCTCACACGCTTCGCTCATAAACAGATTTAACGCCGATCTCGCGAACGACCTGGGCAACCTCCTTAACAGGTCGCTTACAATGGTCGAAAAGTATTTTAACGGAAACATTGAGAAACCGGAAAATACCGTTTTTGACGACCTGAGCAAGCAGCTTATCGACAGAACGGGTTTTATAATTGACAATAAATATTCACAACACATGGATGAACTTCGGTTTTCCGAGATATTGTCGGATATCTTCATGCTCGTGAACAAGGCGAATTTTTACATTGAAAAGGAAGCGCCGTGGGCGCTGTCAAAAGCGGGAAAGCATGAAGAGCTTAAGGCCGTCATGTACAACCTGTTCGAAGAATTGAGGCTTTCCGCGATCATGCTGCATCCTTTTATGCCGAACACCGCGAGCGCGATGCTTTCCCAGTTGGGACTCGGGCCGGCGGAACTCGACATTAAAAACCGGCTTAAATATGGCAAGACTATTGCTGCTAAGATCAACAAAGGAGCCCCGCTGTTCCCTAGAATTGAAAAATAATTATGCTTACTGATACACATGCGCACCTTACAATGCCCGAATACCAGGACATTAACGAGGTTTTGAGCAGAGCAAGATCTGCCGGTCTCGAACTCATAATTGATGTCGGTTTCGACATAGCATCGTCGGAAAAATCGACACTTTTATCGGCCGGCAGTGATCTCATATATACGGCAGTCGGGGTCCATCCCCACGACGCAAGATCATTTGATGAGGAATGCTACAAAAAGATCAAGGAACTCCTTGGGCGGCCAAGAGTGGTGGCTCTGGGGGAAATAGGCCTTGATTACCATTACAACCTGTCCTCTCATGAGGAGCAGAAGAGAATGTTCTCGAAGCTGTTGTGGACCGCCCGGGAGGCGAAGCTGCCGGTGATTTTCCACGGCAGGGAATCGTATCAAGACATGACCGACATCATCAGATCGGAAGGCCGGGGGAAGGTTCAGGGAGTTTTTCACAGCTTCGGAGGCAGCCTTGATGAGTTGAAGTGGGTGATCGACAACGGCTTCTATGTCTCGATCTCCGGAATGATCACATTCAAGAAAGCCGGGAACATCGTTGATATAGCCAAAACCGCGCCTATTGACAGGATCCTCATCGAGACGGATTGCCCATACCTTACACCCGAACCGTACCGGGGGAAGAGAAATGAGCCGTCTTTTGTCAGGTATGTTGCCGAGTCTCTCGCGCGGGCCAGGGCGGTGACGATCGAAGAAATAGGAGAGATCACGACAAATAATGCTAAAAAACTTTTTAAAATATAAAGTAAAGGATAGGGATGTTATTCACTTCTTAAAGAAGCTTTCCCTCCTGACCGAGGCGGGCGCGCCCATATCTTCTGCCCTGGATGCTTCCGCGAAGACGCAGTATTTTGAGGCGATCGCCGAAAAGGTCAAGACAGGGGGATCTCTTTCCGGCGCGCTTGACGCGAATGTTTTTCCGCCTGCAGTTAAGGCCATGATCTCCGTCTCGGAGAGGAACGGCGCTCTCCCGGCCGGTCTTGCGAGGGCCTGCCGGTATATGGAGAAGAAAGATGCTTTCAAGAAAAAGATCATCGGCGCGCTGGTGTATCCGGCATTCGTTCTCGTGCTGTGCTGCGCTTCCTTTTTTATTCTGGTATCGGTCCTCCTGCCTTCCTTTGCGGGGATATTCCAGTCCATGGGAGCGACGCTGCCGCCTTTAAGCAGGTTCATTCTGGATTCGGGAAAATTCCTTCCGCTTATGGCTGTTCTATCGGTTATTTTGTTCTATTGCGCTTTTAGATGTTCGATTGGCGACGGGGGATTCAGGGTCCCCGTTGTCGGAAAATTCAGGTCAAAGCTCATTCTGGCTTCATTTTTTATTTCTATGGCGGAATCGCTTTCCTCGGGAATGAACTTAATGGATTCCCTTTCATTATCAACAGGTTTGGTTAACAGCAAGTTATACAGGGAAAAGCTCGCAAATTGCGGCAGGATGGTTTCGGAAGGGAATGCCTTGAGCGAGTCGCTGAATAACACGGGCTTGTTCGATGAAACGGATCTTTCGCTCATATCGGCGGGAGAGCATTCTTCTTCCCTTGATAAAGTGTTCTTTCAGCTATCGAACCTGTACGAGGAAGACATCGAAAACGGGTTAAAAACCTTCTCCAGCCTGGTCGAGCCCGCCTCGACGCTGGCAACAGGTTTAGTTGTTGGTATAATTGTGTTCGCCATGTTCATGCCGATAATCAAGTTGATCAGTGTGTTGGGAGGATAAAGATGCAAGACCAACAAAATCACAATATACAATACACAAATCACAAACAATATACAAATTACAATGACCGAAGCAATAAGAAGCCTTTCGATCTGGAGGAAAGGACATCGGAATATGCAAAATGCGTGATCAGATTATGCAAGAAGCTGCCAATCAACACGATCAACATCCAATTAATAGGTCAACTTGTGCGCGCTGCCGGGTCTGTTGGGGCAAATTATCGAGAGGCAAACGAAGCGCTGAGCAAGAAAGATTTTATTCATAGGATGAAAATCACAAGAAAAGAAGCAAAAGAAAGCACTTATTGGTTGGACTTATTAAAAGAAGCAAACCCAAACATTCAGGCGGAAATTATTGGGTTACATGGAGAATCAAGGGAGCTGCGCAATATCTTTTCATCGATCCTAGCTAAATCTTGATGTTTTGCGTTGTTTGTTTATTGTAATTTGTTTGTAATTTGTAAATTGTGATTTGTAATTTATCAAAGGAGGATTTTCTTATGAGCAAAGCATTCACTTTAATAGAACTATTGGTAGTTATAGCCATCATAAGTATTATTGCTGCTTTCATGATGCCTAACTTCATCGGAGTGCAGGACAGGGCGAAGGAAGCCGGGGTCAAGGCCGTAATGCACTCCATACAGCTCGCCGTCGAGGCATATAATATGGAAAACGAGGCTTATCCCATGGGCAGCAACATTACGCTCAGGGAGCTTGTCGATAATTACCTGACCCAGGGCGGATATGTGACTTCGGTGCCCAAGAATCCTCTCACGGGAAAAGAGTATTCGGCCTCTGACAGAGCCGGGAAAGTCGTTTATATTTATGACGACTCGACGGGCTCGTATAAGCTGATAGGCTATAAAAGGAACGGGTTTTCAAAGCTGCTAGAACTTAGCAATATGTAGCGTGAAAAGATCTTTTGATCCGCAGGAATCTTCCCGCAAAAGTCAGATAATTCTTGAGGATCGCAAATAGATATCTTATCGAAACCCTTTTCTTTCTTGAAATCTTATTATTCTTATTTCTTAATCGTGTAAATAATGCTTTGTTCATTTTTTTCCGCAACATCCAAGGCGTTATTACTTCTCTTTTAAATCCTCTTGTGATCAAGCTGGAATATATTCTGTTCAGGTCCTTTCGCGCCGCGTCTTTCTTGAGTATATAAGTATAAGCGGCGGCGGATCTTTGGAATTGTTCCAGTTTTTCCTTGACCGAGTTATTTCTAAAACTTAAAGCAAGGACAAGAGTTCTGAGCGCATTATTTTCATTTTTAGGCTTATTTGTGATGAGCCATTTGATCAGGCCAATCGGGTTCTCGAAATCAATGTTTTCAGCTTTCTTAAGCCAGGCCCCTTTTTTGCCGGCGTAGGGTTCATAAACGCCGGCGGTCATATTAAAATCCTTCAGCC
>CAYHAH010000052.1:0-3562 GCA_964354575.1 uncultured bacterium | reverse complement strand
ATTGAAAAGAAAATGCAGGTACAGGTAAATGAGCGAAAATAAAGTTGACAGGGTAAGCATCTCAAGGGAGGCGCAGGTGGGAAGGCCGTCGGGCGTCGCCCCGTCCTGGATACCTCCCGTGCTCAAGAGATTTTACGACTTCACAAGAAAATGGGCCGGCGCCTTCAGCAACGAACTTGAGGAAAGCAAAAAAGAGGAAAGAGAAGAACAGTTCATTAAAGCCGTGAGCAAATCTTTTAAGGGACAGATCTAATGGCCACATCCAAAAAAGAGATCGAAGACAGGATCATAAACATAATGAGGGAGCACTTCCTCAAGTATTCCGACGAGGTGCTCGAAAAATATAAGGACCAGATCACAAAGACCGCAAGATGGTACATAGGGGGGCTTCCCCGCCATGTCGCGAAAGCCGAAGCCGACGATCTCGTCTCCGAGGCGAAGATCGCTTTCATCGATACCCTGAAAACCTGGGATCCGAGAAAAGGGCCGCTATGGTCATACGTGAGCGTCCGCCTGAAAGGAGCCATGCAGGATTATCTGAGGAAAAGAGGAAGCGATCCTGTTACGGGCATGTATGAGTTCATAACCTCGGCGGCCAACATTTACATGGCTTTCAACAGGGAATCCATAGTTCACGAGGAATCTGACGCGTCGATCACGGTTGAGAGCGCGATGAAGCACCTGTCGGAATCGGAAAAAGCCGTCCTGAAAGGCTATTACAACCAGGACAAGACATTCAAGGAGATCGGAAAAGAGATCGACCTGTCGGAATCCCAGGTCTCAAGGATCGCGAAAACCGCCACGGAAAAGCTTAAAAAAGCCCTCAACAAATAATAAAATACTTGCCCGGCAGCTGTTTTACCAGTCCTTTTATCTCTAGTATCGAAAGCATTCCGAGCGCTTCCTGGGAAGACAGTTTGCTCTGGGCGGATATTTCATCAATGTGTTTCGGTTCTTTCGTTAAACAGGATATTATCTTGCCCTCTTCGATCGAAAGCTGGGAATGATCGGCGTGTTTTGCCATGCCTACCGGCAGGCAGGCCGCTTCCCCGTCGGAGGCGCGCTCCATATTGAATTCTTCAAGTATGTCATCGACGTTCTCGACCAGTTTCGCGCCCTGTTTTATCAGCCAGTGTGGGCCCTTTGTCTGGTCGATGTCAACTTTCCCGGGCACGGCAAAAACCTCTCTTCCTTCGTCCAACGCAAGCTTTGCCGTTATCATTGCCCCGCTGTCCCAGTGCCCCTCCACCATTACCACGCCGACGGAAAGTCCGGAAATTATCCTGTTGCGCCTTGGGAACGTCCATTTCGCAGGAGGCGTTCCCGGCTCATATTCTGATACCAGAGCGCCTTTCTTTTCGATCTCTTCAGCAAGTTCGGTGTTTTCTCGCGGCAGGACCATATCGATCCCGCATCCGAACACCGCTATTGTCGCTCCGTCCGCGGCAAGCGCGCCCTTATGCGCCTCTGTATCTATGCCCGAAGCGAGTCCGGAAACAATGGTGAACCCGCACTTGGAAAGGTCGTGTGAGAGCCGCCTCGCCACTTCCCTGCCGTAAGCCGTGGCCGTCCGCGTTCCGACAACGGCTATGCACCTGCTGTTCAAGAAACTGGCATCTCCTCTGGAATAAAGCACCTTGGGAGGATCGTGGATCTTTTTCAGAAGTTCGGGGTATTCTTTGTCTGTTATTTTCAGGACTTGGATCGGGGACATGATCAAGACTTTATCAGCGAAAGAGCTTCGGCTTTTGTGGTGGAATTTTTCCTGAAGATCCCTCTCACCGCGGAAGTCACGGTGACCGATCCGGGTTTTTTCACTCCGCGCATCGACATGCAGAGATGCTCGGCTTCTATGATTATCAACACTCCTCTCGGCTTGAGAACTTCCATGAGCGTGTCGGCGATCTGGCTTGTGAGCCTTTCCTGGACCTGCGGCCGTTTTGCAAAGCCCTCTATCACCCTAACGAGTTTTGAAAGCCCTGTTACCTTGCCCTTTGTGGGTATGTACACGACGTGGGCCTTCCCGGCGAAGGGAACCAGATGATGCTCGCACATCGAATAAAAAGGGATGTTCTTTACGATGATCATTTCCTCATGGTCCGCTTCATGGAAAACGGTCAGTTCTTTGGCCGGATCTTTGTGAAGTCCCGCAAAAAGCTCGGCATACATCCTTGCCACCCTGGCCGGAGTTTCCCTTAGGCCTGGGCGCTTGGGGTCCTCGCCGATCGCCTCGAGGATCATTTTAACCGCTTTTTCAATTTTCTTGTGGTTTATCATCAGAACAATCCCTTTATTATGCCGCTTTCGGAAATATCCATGTTCTCCGCGGCGGGGTGCTTCGGCAGGCCCGGCATTGTCATAATGTCGCCGGTGAATGCCACAATAAAACCCGCCCCCGCAGAGATCTTGAGGCGCTTGACGGTGATTTTAAACCCTTTTGGCGCCCCCAGCAACTCGGGATTATCAGAGAGCGAGAACTGGGTCTTCGCCATGCATATCGGAAGCTTCGAATACCCGCCTTTTTCCATTTCCTCAAGTTCTTTCAGCGCTTCTCCTTCATATTCAACTTTATCAGCGCCGTATATTTCCGTAGCTATCTTCTCGATCTTTGCCTTGATCGATGTATCCAGGCCATATAAGTACCTGAATTTTGGTGTTCTTTTTGCGGCTTCAACCGCCATTTTAGCCAAATCCACTCCCCCTGCCCCGCCCTTTCCCCAAAGGTCGGAGGGAACCGCATGGATACCCAGGCTCCTGCAGTATTCAAGGACCGCACTTACTTCATCTTTTGAGTCCTCTGTCCTTAAATTAACCGAAACAATGATCGGCAATCCGAATAACTTCAAGCTCTCGACATGCCTCTTGAGGTTAGGAAGCCCTCTTTTTACTGCTGCAACGCTGTTTTTCGCAAGCTCTTCTTTTGCCACTCCGCCCTGCCTTTTAAGCGCCCTGCAAGTCAAGGTGACGATTACAAGGTCGGGTTTAAGGCCAGCCTGGCGGCATTTTATGTCAAAAAACTTTTCGGCACCCAAATCGGCACCAAAGCCGGCTTCGGTCACAACGTAATCGGAAGCCTTTAAAGCCAGCTGAGTTGCCACAATGCTGTTGCACCCGTGGGCGATATTGGCGAACGGCCCGCCGTGGATGAAGGCCGGAACGCCTTCAAGCGTCTGGACAAGGTTGGGTTTAATGGCTTCTTTAAGGAGAAGCGCCATCGCACCGGCGGCTTTAAGGTCCCTTGCGGTGACCGGAACGCCGTCCTGAGAATAAGCGACGATAGTTTTCCCCAATCTTTCTTTCATGTCCGTCAGGTTCCTTGAAAGGCACAGCACCGCCATGACCTCCGAAGCAGCGGTGATATCGAATCCGTCCGTTCTCGTCACATTTTTATATGTAAAGGTCACTTTCCTGAGCGCCCTGTCATTCATGTCCATGCATCTTCGCCATAAGATCCGGCCGGGATCGATCTTCAGGTCGTTGCCGTGATATATGTGATTGTCCAGCAGGGCTGAAAGAAGGTTATGGGCGGCTGTTACCATGTGGATATCGCCGGTAAAATGGA